>DATAQH010000141.1:0-12618 GCA_036264815.1 Candidatus Cybelea sp. | reverse complement strand
AGATGCTCCCGCCGGTTAGACCCAAGGTCGCTTCGAGGTCGACCGGCGTGAGAATCTGACGGTCGATCACCGAGGCTTTGAAGCCGGGCGCGTACCGTTCGACCACGTCGAAGCAGCGATCGGCGTACTCGTTACGCAGTTCATCAGTCCAAGGGCCTTGCGCGAGCTTATAGGGCGCGTACTGCGTGAACATCGACATCAAGTGTTTGCCCGGCGGTGCGACGGTCGAATCGAGCGAAGACGGCATCGTGCACTCGACGACCGGCTCCTTCGAGAAGCTGCCGAACTTTGCGTCGTCGTAGGCGCGCTCGATGAAGTCCTGATCGGGGCAGAGATGCACGGTTCCGAAGTGCTGCGGGCCGGGCTCGTGGCCGGGAAGCGCGGTGAAGCTCGGCAGACGCTCGAGGGCAACGTTGATCTTACACGACGCGCTGCTGTAGGCGATGCGCGCGACCGCGTCGCGAAAGTCGTGCGGCAGCTCCGCCGGCTCGAGCAGCTTCTCGAACGTGACGTGACAGTCGACGCCGCTGGCGACGCGCTTGGCGGCGAACTCGTCGCCGCCGGCCAGCGCGACCCCGGTCACGCGGCCGTCGCGCACGAGTATGCGCGAGACCTCGGCCTCGGTTTTGATCTCGACGCCGAGCGTGCGCGCGGCGGCGGCGAGCGCCTGCGTCAGACCGCCCATGCCGCCGCGCACGTAGCTCCAGACGCCGCGCTTTCCGTTGGTCTCGCCCATTACGTGGTGGAAGAGCACGTAGGCGGTGCCTGGCATCGACGGCGCCATGAAGGCGCCGATGATCGCATCGGTCGCGATCGTGCCTTTGAGCTCCTCGGATTCGAACCACCGATCGAGAATCGGGCGCGCCGCGCCGGTTAGGACTTCGATCGCTTCGCCCATCGAGGGGCCGAGACGCTGCAGCGCGCGGCCCATCTTTCCGGCCTCAAGCAGCTGCGTCAGCGTCGGACGAATCAGATTCGGCGGAACCTGCGTGAGCGTCGGTTCGACGACGGATGCGACGCGCTCGAGCATGGCTTCGTAACGCGGATAGTTTGCCGCGTCGTGCGCGCTGAACTTCGCGATCTCTTCGATATCTTTGGCGATGCCCGCACCGAGCATCAGATAGCGCCCGTCGAGGAACGGCGAGAACGACGCCGGGTTGCGCTCGATCGCCTCGAAGCCGTACTCGGCGAGGCGCAGATCGCGGATGATTTCGGGGCGGAAGAGACTGTTGACGTAGGCAGCCGTCGAGACCTTAAAGCCCTGGAACACCTCCTCGGTGACGCAGGCGCCGCCGACGACGTAGCGGCGCTCGAGCACCAGCACTTTCCAGCCCGCCTTCGCGAGATAGCACGCGGTCACGAGGCCGTTGTGGCCGCCGCCGACGACGATCGCGTCGTACCGAGACTTCAAATTTTTACCCTCACGCTGAAGTAGGCGTTGAACGGCGCCATCAAGGAGCTGGTTTGATCGTTGTAGGTTCCGAAGTACGGTTCGTAGGGATAGCGCAGGAACGTCTGCACGTTGTCTCCAGGGTTGTAGGCGTTACCTACGGGCGGCGAGCTCGGGCCGCCGACGAGATTCGTATACGAGCAGACCTGGCCATTCGAAAGATAGGTGAAGCCCGTCCGTTGGCCGCCGAAACAGGTCTGCAGCAGGTTTGCCAGCGTGAGCGAGAGGTTTACGCGCGGCGAGACGTCGTAAGCGATCTGCAAGTGGCCCAGCAGCTGCGCCGGCTCGCGGAAGGCGCCGATTCCGTCGAACTGGCCGGTGTAGGGATCCGGAATCGAAAGCGTCGCTGCGCAACCGCCTTGATCGGCGTTGTACGGATGGCCGCCGGAGGCCCCATACGGATAACGCGGATCGCCGGCGATGCCCGTAGCCAGCGGCTTTCCACAGCCCGACGCCGGATCGATGCCGGGCGTCGTCAGCGGCGCGCCGTAACGATTGCCGGCGACAAACTGGAAGGACGGGGTAATCGTAAACTTATCGTGCTTGTAGTTCAGCAGCAGCGTCGCGACGTAGGGATAGTTGAAGGCGTTGACTCCGGACCCGATCGGACCGGGGAAAATCGAATACGGCAGATACGACGCGCTCGGATCCAACAGCGAGTAGGCGGGTGAGAGCCAGTAGGGATTCGCGACGGCGTTTTGGCCGCCGCAGTTCGGATCCGGCGTGCCGTTGGCGTGATAGCATGCAGCAGCGTATGCACCGCCGGTCGTGTAGCTGCAGAGTGCCTGACCGAATTGTTTCTTGCCGTAGGCGCTGCCGCCGGGCGCGCAGGCCTTCGTATAGGCGTTGTATTGCGCGATGCTGGAGTTGATCGGCGATAGAACGTTGCTGCCGTTGGGGAGCGTGCTGAAACGCACGGTCGCATAGGTGTATGCAAAGGAGAGCTGCCCGGCGAACCCATTGCGGCTGAAGTCGCCTTTGTCGAACTGCAGCTCGAAACCCGACGACGTCTGGTACCCAGCGTTGAGACCCGACGTAATGCCGGCGGTGTAGTTGATATAGAAGTTCTCGACCTGGTCCTGCGTCTCGCGCAAGAACGGCGTCAACTTAAACGACATGTCCGTGCCGTGAATGTGGTGCTCGAGCGAAAGGTCGCTATTATACGATACCGAAGGCGCGACTTGATGGCCCGGGCCGTTGAAGCCCAGCGAGTAGAACTGCGCGAGCGTATCGGGCAGATTCTGTTCGAGCGAGTTGTATTGCTCGTAGGCGGCGCTCGGCTGTTCGTTATAGCGCCCATAGCTCGCGCGCAGCACGGTATCGGGGTTCACGGTATAGGTGACGCCGAGCCGCGGCTGGGGAATATTGTAGTCGAAGGCGCCGGGCGTGTTCTGAAGGTACGCATTGACGTACTGGCTCCCGAAGGCCGAGCACGGCTTCTGCGCGTTCGTGCTCCAGTTGTTCTTGCCGAGCAGCGCGCTGCGATCGATCAATGAAAGCGTCGCGGTATCGTAGCACGTGTCCTGATTGAACGCGTTGAACCAGAAGTCTCGGGCGGCGCCAAAATTGGTGTTCGCGCCGACGAAGGCATAGTTGTCGACGCGAACGCCGAAGTTGACGAAGAGCCGGTCGTTCGGACGCCACTGGTCGTTGAGCGAATAACCGGCGAAGTAAGGCGTCACCGTGTTGTTCAGGCCGTAGGCACCGTTCTCGACGACGTAATAAGCGCAGGGTCCGCCGCCGCAGGTCGCGCCGTTGAGATTACTCCCCGACCCCGGATTGCTGAGTTTCAGGAAGCTCGGCAGCAGCCCGTAGCTGACCCCGCCGGCTTGGCCGTCGGAGCACGTCGTCCCGACCGTCTGCGGCGTCTTGTTCGGATAGAAGCGATAGCAGGTGCCATCGAAGGGATCGTTGCGGTTGACGAGCACCGCAAACGCGTTGCCGTAGGAGTGCCCGAACTGGAACATCTGCTCGTTATAGATGCGCGCGCCGCGCGACGTCGTGTAGCTGCCTTCGAGTTCGAGCAGATTCTGGGGATTGAGCTGATCGGTGAAGGAAAGGCTTACGCCGCGCGTGTGGTTGTTGATCTCGTAGTCGCCGGAGTCGTAGTACGCATACGGCTGGAGCGACATCATCGGGCCGTTCTCGATCCAGTCGGAGTAGTACGAGTAGCCGTAGACGCGCATGAAGGCATTGGAGCTGAAGTTCTTCTGGTACTGCACCTTGACGATGGCCTGTCCGTTGTAACCGCGGTCGCGCTGGTCGTAGGGATCGGGAATGTCGCCGAAGAGCGGGTGCGGCGGAGAGGAAGGATAGAGGTACGGCGTCACTTGCGAGCGATAGTTCGAGGGCGCAAAGGCGCCCGTAGCTCCGCGGTACTGGAACGCGTCGAGATAGTACGGGGGGAAAACGCCGACGGTGTTGATCCAGTTGTTGTAGCCTTCGTCGTTGACCGAACTCAAGAAGGTCGTAAAGATCTCGTCGTTGTCGTAGAGCAGCTGCACGTCGTCGCGCAGCCCGTCGTTGCGATGCGGGATGCCGATGTGCAGGTTCACGACCGAGCTGCGCGTCGCGACGTTGGCGGCGTTGATCGAACCGAAGCCGATCGGGCCGAGGATCCAGCCCGGCGTTCCGTTCTGCCCGACGTTGGGCGCGCCGTTGGTGAAGCACGAGGGCAGGTAGGTCTTGGCGAGCGCGGCCGGGCTGGGGCAGGAGCCGAGCTGCTGGCCGAACTCGTTGGCGTAGGACGCACCGCCGAACTGGTCGACGTACCGATAATCCTGATTGAATCCCCCGATGCCGACGTAATAGGAGAACATTCGATCGGGCGTCGACCCGCCGAACTCGACGTTCGCGCTGTGATAGAAGGTCGGCGTGCCGGCGCTCAAGTTCGCGGTCGCGTAACCGGGATAGGTACCGGTCTTGATGACCTGATTGACGAAGCCGGCGAGGCCTTGCGCTTCGGCGTTGGAAGGCGTGGCGCCCGTATAGACCTGCAGCTCGAGCTGGCCGAGCGAGGAGAGCGAGCCAGACGGGTAGTTATCGAAGGCGCGGTTGACGGGAATTCCGTCGAACTCGTAGCCAACCTCCGACGCGTCGCCGCCGCGCACGTGGACCGCCTGCAGATAGCCGTTTTGATTTGCCGGCACGTAGGCGCCGGGAACCGAGGCGATCGCCGAATAGGCGCTGTTGAGTGCTCCGCCGCCCCCGAGTACCGCGGTTCGGGACTGCTGCGCGGCATTGATCGAGTAGACGTCGGCGGTCGTACCGGCGCGCACGAGGCCCGACGAGCTGCGCGCGGTCACGCGTGCGATCGTTCGGATCGCCGGAGACATCTTCAGCGAGAGCGTGCGGTGTGCGTCGGCGAAGACCGCGATGCCGGTGTAGTTGATCGGTTCGTACGCGGCTTTGGTGAGTGAAACGGTGTACTCGTCGGGAGCGAGCGAGACGAACGTGAAGCGCCCTTGCGCGTCGGTCGTCGTCGAAGATGTCTGCGATGGGCTCGTCACGGTCACCGCGACGCCGGCGAGGGGGGCCGACGTCTTTTCGTCGATGATGACGCCGCTGATCCCGCCGGTCGTTCCGGCGCGCGCGCAGAGCACCGTGCTCGAGCCGGCGAGCAGCGCGAGCGCGAACGCCGTTATTATTCGCACGACGCCTCCCTGGGATCGGGCGAGAGGTGACGTGCGGCGAGGAAGGCGCGATACGACTTCATAGCGACCTCGAATTGCGCGCAGATGGCGGCGGCTTCCCGCTGCTGTGCTTGCGTTGGCGGCCCTTGCGAGAGCGCGATCACGCCCTGCAGAATCGTCAGACGCTCGCGCAAGCGGTCGGGCTTGAGCTGATCGTCCTCGGAGTTGACCACGCCCGAGGTGAACAGCCTGCCGACGGCGGCGACGGCGCCAAAGCGGTTCAGTGCGCGATCGATTGAGGAGAGCATGTCGTTGAGCGAGCGGACGAAGCGATAGCGAGCGAGGTAATCGGCCGGCGTCCACGGTGCGCGCGGGTCGGGTTGGACGTCGAGCGGTGCTTCGAGGGTGCGCGGGCCGGCATGCAGGCGAATCGTGTAACGGCCAGGGAGAACGGCGGCGCCCGAGCCGCCGCGATTCCAGGCGCGCGCGCCGTTCCACGGCACCGGTGCTTCCTCGGTAAGATCCCACGTTGCGCGGTCGACGCCCGCGTCACCGGGAACGTCGAGCGAGCGAACGAGCCGGCCGCCGGAGTTGAGCACCTCGATCGACGGCCGCCCGGCCGACGGCAGATAGTAGGTAATCGTCGCGCCCTCAGCCGGGTCTTCGCCGCTGTAAGCGCCGGTGATCAAACAGCATTCGTCGCGATGCGTTCCGTAATAGCTCGTCCACCAGCGATACCACGCGTACGCGGTCGGCGGCGTAAAGAGACGCGGCGTGCTGCCGGCGGCGGCGGCTTGCAGGCCGGCAATTGCCGCGGTGTCGTCGAGGATCCAGAAGCCGCGGCCGTGCGTCGCAACGAGCAGGTCGTGGCGCTGTGGCTGCAGGCGCATGTCGTGGATCGCTACCGACGGCATGTTCAGCCGCAGGCTCTCCCAATGCGCGCCCCGATCGAGCGAGACCCAGACGCCTCGTTCGAGGCCGGCGTAGAGTACGTCGGGATTCTGAGGATCCTCGCGCACGACGTGAACGTATTGATCGGCGGGAAGGCCGCCCACGATACTCTGCCAACTCGCGCCGGAATCGCCGGTGACGAGCAGGTACGGGCGTGGATCGCCCATCACGTGCCGGTCGATGGCGACGTAGGCGCGCTGCGCGGAGGCGTGCGACGCCTCGACGGTGTCGACGCGTCCCCACGGCGCGACGCCCGGTGGGGTGACGTTGTTCCAATGCGAGCCGCCGTCGGTCGTCAGTTGAACGAGGCCGTCGTCGGTGCCGACCCAGATGCGTGCTTCCTCGAGGGGAGAGGGCGCGATATCGAAGATCGTGTCGTAGAATTCCGCGCCGGAGACGTCGGTGTTGATCGGTCCGCCGGCAACATGCTGTTTGGTCGGATCGTTGCGTGTAAGGTCGCCGCTGATCCGCTTCCAGTCACGTCCGCGATTTTGCGTTTCAAACAGCACGTTGGCTCCGTAAAAAGCGCGATGGTCGATTGGGGAAAAGGCGATCGGCGCCTCCCAGTTCGACCGGTACGGTAACCCTTCCAACGCGCGACCATTCGTATCGGTGACGTCGGGCGTAATGTCGTAGTTCTGACGCGAGCGCAGATCGAAGATGCCCAGCTGGCCGTTGAGCTCGTTGATGCCGACGTTCCAGATCGAGCTCGGGTCACCGGGCTGCGGCCAGACCCACGAACCGTCGCCGTCGTTGCCGACGTCACGCCAGTCAGAGTTCTCGATGCCGAGCGGGCTGAGCGAGTCCGCCGGACCGCAGTAGGAATCGTTGTCCTGTATTCCGCCGCAGACGTGGTAGGGGTTCTGGTCGTCGTAGCCGATGCGGTAGACCTGCGCGAGTACGACGTTGAAGCGCCAGTCCCACGTCTTTCCGCCGTCGATCGAGATCGGCGCGCCGCCGTCGTTGGCTTCGATGATGCGTTTGCCGTCGCGCGAGATCCACAGCCCGTGGTGATCCTGGTGAACGGCGCCGCGCACGTCGTCGTAGGTGATGCCGCCGTCGTTGGTTTCGATTAGATCTTCGGAGGAGAAGAAGACGTGATTCGGATTCGAAGGATCGATCTCCAGACGGCTCATGTAAAAGGGACGTTGGTTGACGAGTGTATCGGCCGTCATCAGCCGCCAGTGCGATCCGCCGTCGTCGGAGCGCCAGAGAACGCCGTGCTTCGACTGGATGAGGGCATAGACGCGCCGGCCGGAGACGGCAACGCCGATCCGCCCCATCTCTCCGCTCGGCAAGCCGTTGCCGCGCAAACGGCGCCAGGTCTTGCCGCCGTCGGTCGACCTGAAAAGACCGTCGAACGGACCGCCGCTGCTAAAACTCCAAGGGACGCGGCGGAACTGCCAGATGCCCGCGAAGACGACGTTGGGATCGGAGGGATCGAGCGCAACGTCCGAGCCGCCGCTCGACGGGCCGAGGTAGAGCGTGCGCTGCCAGGTGCGGCCGCCGTCGACGGTGCGGTAGATGCCGCGCGCGGTGTCGTCGCGATAGGGATTTCCGATCGCTGCGACCAGCGCGCGCCGCGGGTTGCGCGGATCGAGCGCGATGCGCGAGATCGCCCACGTGCGGCGCAGTCCAAGGTTGCGCCAGTGCGCGCCGCCGTCGTGGGTGAGCCAAACGCCGTCGCCGTAGGTGATGTCGTTGCGTAGATTCGGTTCGCCGGTGCCGGCCCAAACGGTGCGTTCGTCGCGCGGATCGATCGTCAGCGCGCCCACCGCTCCGGCGGCGTCTTGCGGCCACGCGGCACTCCAGGTCAAACCGCCGTTGACCGTTTTCCAGACGCCGCCGTCGGCGCCCCCAAAATAGTAGAGGTACGGGTTACGATCGGTACCCGCGACGCCCGAGGTACGGCCGCCCGCGACCGCCGGCCCGACGTTGCGCCACGCAAGGCCGGGCAGCGGGGGCAATGAAACGCCGGCCGCGAGCAGCAGCCCGAGCGTTTCGTTACGCTCCCATTACTTCGAGATAGTAACGATCGAACGCGCGCAGCAGTCCCTCTGCGTTGGAGTACGGTCCCGGCGAATAGGCACCGGAACTTAGCCCAAGCTGCGTGAGCTCGTTGACGTGCCAGTCTTGACGATTCGTCAGATCCCAGAAATCGACGACATCGCTCGGATCGAAACCGGGCTGCGCGATCGCCGCCGGATCGAAGAGCCATTCGCAGACGACTTCCGTACGGTTCGGCGCGAGCGGGTTGCAGTAGTGCACCATCACGTAATCGGGATGGAGGCTAAGCAGCATCGAAGGGAAGATCGTATAGTAATAGGTGCGATTGAGCTCCTCGCCCGATACGCTTCCCAATGGCGGACGCGCGCTGTATCCGCTCATCGTCAGGCTCGTACCGGGCTTGCGCAGCTCCGAATACCCGCCGAGAATCGGTCCTTCGAAGAGATCGTTGCGCCCGCTATCCGAAGGCGAGAGCTTATCCAGCTGCGGATGCACGAGCGGGCAGTGGTAGCACTCCGAATAGTTCAGGAAGACCAGCTTCCAGTTGCAGGCAAGATCGTACGCGATGCGATGCGCGGAGTGCAGGCTGCCGATCTTCCAGCTCGAGAAGCGCCCGAGAATCGGCGCAAAGGTCTCTTCGAAGCTGCGGATGCCTTGCGAGATGCCGACGAAAACGAAACCCTCCCAGAGCGCGACGGGCGCCTCTTTGAGCGGATAGTCGGCGCGATCGAACCCGGGAACTTCTGCCATGTTGCGGGCGGCCTTCAGCGCGCCGTCGAGGCCGTACGTCCACGCGTGGTACGGGCATTGAATCGAACCCGCAAAACGGCCGGTGCCCGCTTCACAGATGCGGGTGCCGCGATGCCGGCAGACGTTGAAGAAGGCGTGGACGCGGCCGGCGGAATCGCGCGTGACGATCAGGCTCTCGCCGGCGCGTTCGACGGTAAAGAAATCGCCGGGACGCGCGAGCGAGTCTTCGCGCCCGACGCAGAGCCATTCGTGGGCGAAGATCCGCTCGCGCTCGGCTGCAAACACCTCCGGCGAGGTATACCAGGAGGCCGGCAACGTCTTTGCGCCGGCGGCGACGTGCGGCCGTACGAACGTATCGGTCATAGCCGACACTTTCTTAGCGCGCTGACGGAATCCGCCCGCACCTATTGAAAGCACGACGTCATGGAGCGGTCGCTGCCGCGCGAGGCGTACTGGGACGAGGCCTTTTTCGCTCGCGAGCAACGGGCGATTTTTGGGGGTCAGTGGCTCTATGCCGGACGCGCCGAAAAGATCGCCGAGACCGGCGCGTACCGCGTCGTCGACATCGCGGGTGAAAGCGTCGTCATCGTCCGCGGCGAGGACGGTCTATTCGCCCATCTCAACTTTTGCCGCCACCGCGGCAGCCGGCGGCTCTGCGGCGAGGGCGTCGTGCGCGGTGCAATCCGCTGCCCTTACCACGCGTGGGCATATGCGCTCGACGGCAGTCTGCTCGCCTCGCCCTTCGTTGCGCAGGACGAGGTGCCGCCCGAGGCTCGGCGGCTCCACCGCGTGGCAATCGCGCAGTGGCAGGGCTTCCTCTTCGTGCACCTCGCGCCCGAACGTGCGGGTGAGCTGCTCGATCAGCTTGGCGAGATTCCGGCGCGGCTGACGAGGTATCCGCTGCGCGAGCTGCGCGTCGCTCGTTCTTTGCGCTACGACGTCGATGCCAATTGGAAGGTGATGCTCGAAAACTACAACGAGTGCTATCACTGCGCCGGCGTCCACCCCGAGCTCTGTCGAGTCGTGCCGGCATTCAAACAAGGCGGCGGCGCCGGGCTAGATTGGGGTCGCGGGATTCCGCATCGCGAAGGTGCGTGGACCTTTACCGCGACCGGCACGACCGAACGCGCACCGTTCGCAGGGCTGGACGAAGACGAACGCACGCGGCACAAAGGGGAGCTGATCTATCCCAACTTCATGCTCAGCCTCTCCGCGGATCACGTCGTTGCGTTCGCGCTCTTTCCGTGCGGACCGGCGAAGACGACGATCGTCTGCGATTTTCTCTTCGATCCCGCCGAGATGGCGAAGCCGGGCTTCGATCCAAGCGATGCGGTCGACTTCTGGGATCTCGTCAACCGGCAGGATTGGCGGATATGCGAGAGCGTTCAGGCGGGAATGAGGTCGCGCGCGTTTCGCTACGGATACTACGCGCCGATGGAAGACGCGAGCCTCGACATCCGCCGCTACATCGCGTCCTTCGACGTCCTTCGTCAGGCTCAGGATGACAGCGGGGCGTCCTTCGACAGGCTCGGGACGACAGGTCAGGATGACTGAGTACGACGTCATCGTTTTGGGGCTCGGCGGTATCGGCAGCGCGGCCGCGTATTGGGCGGCGAAGGGCGGTGAGCGCGTGTTGGGGCTCGAGCAGTTCGAGCTAGGACACGTGCGCGGCGCGTCGCACGATCACTCGCGCATCATCCGGTACTCCTATTTTTCTCCCGCATACGTGCAACTGGCGAAAGCGGCGTACTCAGCCTGGGAGCAGTTGGAGGCGGACTCCGGGCAGCGAGTCGTCTTCAAAACCGGGGGGCTCGACATCCGCCCGCGCGACGGCGCGATTCCGCTCGAACCGTATGCGGAATCGATGCGCATCTGCGGCGTCCCGTTCGAGTGGCTCGACGCCGAAGAAATTCGCAAACGCTGGCCCGCCTGGCAGATCGACGACTCAGTGCACGGGCTCTTCCAAGCCGACGGCGGCCTCGTTGCCGCGCAGCGCGCGACGGCCGCGCATCAGGCAATGGCGCGGGAGTTTGGCGCGACGCTGCGCGAGCACGTTGAGGTGAGCGCGCTGCGCGCCGAAGGCGATAGCGTCGAAGTCGAGGCAGGCGGCGAACGCTACCGCGCATCGCGCCTGATCGTTGCGGCCGGCCCGTGGAGCGCGCGGGCGCTCGCGCACTTGGGCGTGCGGATACCGCTCGAGGTGACCAAGGAACAGGTCATCTACTTCGAATCGCGCGATCTCGCCGCGTTTGAGTTCGGAAGATTCCCGATCTGGATCTGGATGGACGATCCGGCCTTTTATGGTTTCCCGGTTTTCGGGGAGCCCGGCTGCGTCAAGATCACGCAAGATGCCGGAGGCAAGCCGGTCGATGCCGACGCTCGCGGATTCGACGAGGACACCGAGATTACGGCGCGCGTCGGCGGATTTCTCGAACGGTATCTTCCGGGTGCGCTCGGGCCGGTGCGGCTCGTGAAAACGTGCCTCTACACGCTGCCGCCGGATCGCGACTTCGTCATCGATACGCTGCCGGGCCATCGCAACGTCAGCGTGGCGATCGGCGCCGGCCACGCGTTCAAGTTCGCGGGCGCGATCGGCCGTATTTTGAGCCGGCTCTCGGTCGATGGCGCGAGGGCCGATCTCTCGCCTTTCACGATCACCCGTCCGATACTGCAAATGGAGAATCCACCCAAGACCTACATGGTCTAAGGAGCTGCGGCCTGTGACACGCTCTTTCCGGTCGGGTCCGGCGATGCCGACCCGATAGTTTAGCCAGACTATTGGGGTCCGGACGGCGTTGCGGCGGGGTCTGCGGATTAAATTCTGCTGGAGCCGAGAATTCCAAGAGCGAGCATCACGGCGAAGAAGATCCAGAACCCGAGCATGTTCACGCGCGTCTTTCCGCTGCGCGCCGTGTTGAGGATCAGGACCTGCGCTCCCAGACAGATGGCGAGGAGCGTATCGGTAAAGGCGATCGATCCGAGGCGATGCGTCACTTCGTACTGGAGGAAGAATTCGGGGAAAATCGCGAGCTGCACGAGCACCATGATCCAGGCCAGATAGCGCGGGCCGTAGCCGTCGACATTTCCTGCCAACCCGAAGTGGATCGGGATCCGATCGGGCAGCTGCGCGTACCGCTGCGACGTGAGCGCGACCGTCGCGACGACGATCGCCCCGCCGAGAAGGAGCCAGAATGAAGCCACCACGGTGCGATACCTGCATCGCCGCACGCGAGTTTCAAGTACCGAAGGTTCTCGATGAAGGGCGCGCCTTGAGGCCGCCCGGAAGTAGGTGCGCATGCGCACACTCATCGCGATCCTACTGTTCGCCGTCCCGGCCGCGGCGGTCGCCGCCGTGCCAACCACGCCGGGCTATACACCCTCCGACGATGCGCAACAGGCAAAGCTGCGCGGCCACCTCGGGACGTGGCAGTGCGCGTTCGCGCCGGCGACGGCCGGTAAGCCCTTCTCGTTTACGGAAGAGCAACAGGGAAACTGGTTCGTCGCGAAGCTCGGCGGAGAGCAGCCCGCGACGGTGTACGAGCGCTGGAGCCACGCGCTGCAGGCATACGTCTCGATCACGATCTTCGACTCAGGGGCGATGAACGTGGCGCAGAGCGTCTCGCTCGATCCCGATAACGGGACGTGGAGCCAGGTCTGGCCCCCGACCGATAACTCGGGGCGCAAGCGTTTCGACGTGCGCTATTCGAGAGCCGGAGATGTGATCACATCGACCAATCAGTTCTTCAACGATAAGGGCGGGATCGGTACCTTCAGCGCGACGTGCGCGAGGCGGCCTTAGGAGCGACCTCGCACCGGGTCGCCACCCCA
>DATAQH010000025.1:0-4056 GCA_036264815.1 Candidatus Cybelea sp. | reverse complement strand
GGGGGATAATCGCGAACGAATCGCTCGCGCGCTCCTCGCCGCGCTCGCCCGCGCCGACGGCGTCGTTACGACCGGCGGTCTGGGGCCAACGACCGACGACCTGACGAAAGAGGCCGTATGCGACGCGCTCGGTGTAGGGGTCGAGCTCTACGAACCGGCGCTCCGCCAGATGGAGAAGTTTTTTGCGAAGGTCGGCCGGCCGATGCGTGCCAACAATCGCAAGCAGGCGCAGCTTCCGCAAGGCAGTCTCCCGCTCGATAATCCCAACGGCACCGCGCCTGGGTTCATCGCGTTTTCGCGCGAAGGAAAGTTCGTCGTCTGCATGCCCGGCGTGCCCGCAGAGATGAAACCAATGCTACGCAACGCAGTGGTGCCGTTTCTGCGCGAACGCCTCCACGCGAGCGACCTGATCGTGACGCGCGTCATCCACACGATCGGCCTGGGCGAGTCGGAGATCGATCATCGCATCGGCGACCTCTTCCGTTCCTGCGAAAACCCGAAGATCGCGGTGCTCGCGCACGACTTTCGGGCTGATGTCAAGATCATGGCCAAAAGTCCGTCGGACGCGCAGGCGCGACAACTGATCGAGCCCTTGGAACACGAGATCGAGGACCGCCTTGCGGGTAACGTTTTCGGTATCGACGAGGAGACGCCGGCGAGCGCGGTCCTGCGCGCATTGCGCGCGCGCGACGCGCGCCTGGCGCTGGCCGAGTCGTGTACCGGCGGCCGCATCGCGGCGGCGCTGACGAGCGTTCCCGGTGCATCGGAGAGCTTCGTCGGTGCGATCGTCGCGTACGACAACGCCATCAAGATCTCGGAGCTGGACGTCGCGCCACCCACCCTCGAACGCTACGGTGCCGTCAGCGAAGAGTCGGCGCGCGAGATGGCGGCGGGGGCCCGGCTTCGCCTCCACGCGGATATTGCGCTTGCCACGACCGGCGTCGCCGGCCCCGGCGGCGGATCCCCGGACAAGCCGGTCGGCTCGGTGTGGATCGCACTGGACGACGTGCGCTCGGGAGCGCGCGCGTGGCGTTTTGCGTTCAACGGCGATCGCGACGCGGTCGTGCGCCGCGCGACGAATGCGGCGCTGAATTTACTATGGCGTCACCTCGACGGTCAGGAGCCGTAGCCGGCCGAGGCGAGTATCTCCTGCGTGGCGAGGCCCTCGTCGAAGGTCGGCAGCGCGTTGGGCTTCCCGTCGATGTGCTTGATGAGCTCGTCGTACAATTCCATTAGCAGCGGTACGTTGGGATTGATGCTCGACTGCTCGGCGTACGGTGAGGGCTTGCAGGTAAGTTCGTCGGTGCCCTCGCCGTCGACCGTGTAGAGCGTCAGGTCGACGAGGTTCGGTCCGCTCGCAACCGCGGTACGGCGCTCTCCGTGAACGGCCAGCGTGTAGCCGTCAACGGCCGCGGTTGCGTCCGCGCAGAGCCTCGCGAGCGCGCGATCTTCGTACTCGACGATTACAGCCGACCCGTCGTCGACCGTCGAGGTGAAGGTGCCCGCGTCGTCGCGGCGGTGCGGATTGGCGGTTCGCGAGATGCCGGCGCTGCGAATGGGCGCACGGCCGGCGATCCAGTTCGCTTGATCGATCAGGTGCGAGAGGATCGCGCCGGCCAGGCCGCCGCCGCGCGCTCGCTCGAACCACCAGCTGCGTTCCCGGCGTTCGCCGGCCCGCAGGGTCGTGCGAAGCAGCGTAACGTCGATATTGCGCAACGCTCCAAGGTGCCCGTTGGCGACGAGCTCTTTGATGGCCGCGATCTGCGTGATGAAACGAAACTCGTGCGAGATGCCGCAGGCCGTTCCGGCGGCGGCCGCCGCGTCACGCATCGCGCGCGCCTCCTCGACGCTCGTCGCAAACGGCTTCTCGCAGAGAACGTGCTTGCGCGCCGCAAGCGAGGCGAGAACGTCTTGGGCGTGCGCGAACGGCGGCGAGGCAACGGTCACGAGATCGAGCTCGCAGCCGGCGAGCATCTCTTGGCAGGAGCGGAAGGCGTGCGGGATCCGTTCTCGCTCGGCGACCGCCGCCGCCTTGGTTGGCGAGGCGATCGCGACGACCTCAAAATTCGGATGGAGGCGTAGCGCAGGGAGGTGCGCGATCGCGCCGAAGCCGGCGCCGACGATCCCGGTTCGCAACGTTTTCATGCCGTTGATCCCTCCATTTCAAGGATAGCGAGCTCGAGGATCTCGAGGATGCGTTCGAGCTGCCGCCGCGCGATGACGAGCGGCGGTGAGATGGTTATGACGTCGCCGCAGCCTCCAGATTGCAGAAGGATCAGCCCACGTCGCAGTGCCGCCTTGACGACGGCCGTCGCTTGCGCGGCTTCGCGAAACGCGATTCCATAGAGCAGTCCGGTGCCGCGAACATCGACGACGCTCGGATGCGCGAGGAGGCTTTGCAGGCGCGGCCCGAGCGCTCGTCCGGCTCGCGCCGCGGTTGCGGGAAGGTCGAGACGCTCGAGCTCGTCGATCGTTGCAATCGCTGCAGCGCACGCGAGCGGATTCCCCAGGAACGTCGACGTGTGCAGCGCCTCTCCGCTCGACTCCGGCCACGCGCTCATGATCTCCGCCCGGCCGGCCGCGGCGCTGATCGGCAATCCGGAGCCCATCGCCTTACCGATGCAGAGGATGTCGGGCACGACCCGCTCGCGCTCGACCGCGAACCAGCCTCCCGTTCGCCCGAAACCGGTGAAAATCTCGTCGACGATCATCACGACGCTCCGTTGGTCGCAGAGGGCGCGCAACGCCCGCAGATAGCCCGTCGGGGGAACGACGACGCCGCCGCGCCCTTGGATCGGTTCGATGATCACGGCCGCGAGATCGTCTCGCTTCAAGAAGGCGCGTCGTGCATCGTCGATCGCCGCTTGCAGGTTCGTCGTGCGCTCGGAAGGGTAGTCCAAAAGTAGAGGCGCGGCGCCGAGCGCGCCGGCGAACGGCTCGCGAAATCGCTCGATTCCACCGACGGCAAGGGCTCCGAACGAAAGCCCGTGGTAGGCACCGCGGTATGTGACGAAGCGGCTCTTTCCAGTGTGGAGCATCGCGCTCTTGAGCGCCGCTTCGACCGCTTCCGAGCCGGTTGTCGCAAGAAAAACGCTCCCGAGTCCGCCGGGGAGAATTCGTGCCAGGCGCTCGAAGAGCTGCACGCGGATCTGCGACGGGTGCACGTCGCCCATGCCGTGCACGAGCCGTCGAGCCTGCTGCGATACCGCCTCGGCGACGCGTGGATTGCAGTGTCCGGCGTTCGCGACGCCGAAGGCCGCGGTCGCGTCGAGGTACCGGTTGCCGTCGACGTCGGTAACGGTTGCGCCTTCGGCAGACTCCCAGAACACGGGAAAGTCGCCGGCAAGGAACGTTACGTTGCGCGATTCGTGCGCGCGCAAACGCGCCGCGAGCTCCGCGGTGCGCGGTCCCGGAACTGCGGTGACGAGACTTTCGAGCGCCTCGCTCACGTTTCGTCGACGATCCAGCGAACGAATTCGGCGATTCGCGGGCGGCCGCCGTGCAGGTTTCCCAAGCGGGGCGTTTGCAACGAACCGAATGGTGCAATCCGCGCGGCACCCATCGCTGCGGCAAGGTCGCGAGCCGCGCCGCCGCCGGGCGCGACGGCGAGCGACTCGAGGCTGATTCGATGCCGCCTCAGATACTCGAGCGCGTCTGGCGGCGCGCCGACAGAGCGAACGTTGATCGCTCGCGGCGCAAAGAGTGGAGCTTCTTCCAAAGGTGCGTCGAGCAGCACCAGAGAGGACGCCTCGGCAGCAACGTCGCGATCGGCAACGGTGGTTCGAAAGGTCGCGAGATCGCGAGCCAGCGCGCGGCGCGCCGCGCCTTCGACCCGCGGCACGGCCGGAAAGCGGACTTCAACGGCTTCGATTGCGCGTCGAAGAAGCGCGCAAAAGGCTTCGGGGGAGACGTTCCCGCCGCGCTCCAGGAAGAGCAGGTGAAGCGAAAGGCAGCCCTCGCCGTCGTAGAGCAGCATGTCGCGCGCAGCGTCCTGCGCGAGCGCTGCGACCGCCCTATCGCGTTCCAGTGCCTCCGCAGCAATATATCCGGCGCTGG
>DATAQH010000393.1:0-1635 GCA_036264815.1 Candidatus Cybelea sp. | reverse complement strand
GCAAGCCGGCCGATCGTTCCGTCGGGCACCGGGTTTCCATCCTCGTCGTGGATCTCGGCAATGTAACCCGGGACGGCGCGTCCAGTCGATCCGGCGCGAACCTCGTGTTGCGGGCAGCCGACGAAGATGTGCAGCATCTCGGTACTGCCGATGCCGTCGAGGATCGCGATGCCCGTCTGCTCGTGCCACTGCTCCCACACGGCGCGCGGCAGCGTCTCGCCGGCGGAGACGCACGTTCGCAGGCTCGAGAGATCGAACTCGTGCGCGCGCGCAGCCATCGCGCGGTACGCAACCGGCGCGGTAAAGACCGTCGTCACGCCGTGCGTCGAGATCGCATCGAGCAGTTCGGCCGGCCCGGCCTTTTCCAGCAAGAGCGCCGCGGCGCCGGCATAGACGGGAAAGAGCAGTATGCCGCCGAGCCCGAAGGTGAACGCCAGCGGGGGGCTTCCGCAAAAGAGATCGCTCGCGCGCGGCTGCAGCACGCGCGTTCCGTAGCCGTCGCAGCAGGCCACCAAGTCGCGATGGTAGTGCATCGCGGCCTTCGGCGTTCCCGTCGTTCCGGAGGTAAACGCGATGATCGCAACGTCTTGCGCCGCCGTCTCGACGTTGGCAAAGGTGGCGGACTTCGTGCGCATCCGCTGCTCCAGCGAAGCGATGGGATGCACGCCCTCGCCGAAGTAGAGCGTTCGCACGCCCCCGTAGCCGCTGCAGGCGCTCTCAAAGTCGGCGCGCAGCCGCACGTCGCAGAGCGCGTGTTTGACCTGCGCTTTTTCCATCATGAACCGCAGCTCGTTCGCGCGATAGAGCGGCATCGTCGTGACGGCGATTCCGCCGGCCTTGAGCACCGCGTACCAACACGCCGCAAGCATCGGCGTGTTCGGAGCGCGCAGCAGCACGCGATTTCCCGGCTCGAGGCCCATCTCGTCGACGAGCACGCCCGCGATGCGGTTGGCGGTCGCGAGCAGTTCCGCATAGCTCCAGCAAACGCCGCCCGGAGTCAAGAGACAGCGCGCGTCTTCGCGCCCGGCGACGCGCGCGTCCAATAAGTTCGTCGCCGCGTTGAGGCGCTGGGGGTACTCCAGCTCCGCCGGCTCGAAGCGCAGCTCCGGCATCTCGTTACTCGGCGGCAGCCGGTCCTCGGCAAACGTATCGGTGTGACCGGTGAAGCGCAAGCGCTTACCCTTCCAGGACCGCTTTAGCGATCACGACTTGCTGAATTTCGCTGGCGCCTTCGTAGATCCGCAGCGCGCGAACGTCGCGGTAGAGCCGTTCGACGATCTCGCCGCGCGTGACGCCGCGGCCGCCGAAGAACTGTACGGCGCGGTCGCAGATGCGCCCCGCGGCCTCGGTTGCAAACCACTTCGCCATCGCCGCCTCGCGCGTCACGCGAGCGCGGCCGCTATCCTTACTCCAGGCCGCGCGATAGACGAGCAGCGTTGCGGCGTCGAGGTCGGTCGCCATCGTCGCGAGCGCTCCTTGCGTCAGCTGCAGCGCGCTCAGCGGTGCGCCGAAGAGCTGCCGCCGCTTGACGTGCGCCACCGATTCGTCCAGGGCGCGGCGCGCGAAACCGTTGGCTGCCGCTCCGACCGTGCTGCGAAAGACGTCGAGCACGCTCATCGCAACCTTGAAGCCCTC
>DATAQH010000373.1:0-2123 GCA_036264815.1 Candidatus Cybelea sp. | reverse complement strand
TGTCGCGGCCGTGGCTTTCGCTTTTCACCACCCGGCGCCGCGCAGCGCGATCGAGACGGCCGCTCTGCCCGCGGCACCCGCAAGCGCATCCCCCCTCGCGGATCGGCGTCAGGCGCACCGGCCGCGTCAGCCGGCGCAGAGCGGGGAGGTGGTCGTCTACGTCGCGGGCGCGGTACGCCGGCCCGGCCTCTACCATCTGCAATTTGGCGACCGGTACGCGCGAGCGGTCGAACTGGCGGGCGGCTTGAGTCCGCAGGCCGACGCAGCCGGGGTCAACCTCGCTGCACCCGCCGGCGACGGCGACGAGATCGACGTTCCCGCCACAGGGCAGGCCGCGACCGCTCACCGGCAGGCGCGCCGCGGCCGGCATCGCACGCAGTCGCCTGCCGAAGCGAGCGTCGACATCAATGCCGCCGATGCGGCGGCACTCGGAGCCGTTCCCGGAATCGGGCGAGCGATCGCGCAGCGCGTCGTCGACTTGCGCGAACGAGAAGGGCCTTTTTCGTCCGCAGACGAGCTGCTCGACGTTGCGGGCATGACGCAAAGCCGTTTGGAGCGTGCTCGGCCCTATCTGCGCCAGCCGTAGGGGCTCGTTGGAAGGTCGCCGGTCCTTCGCACAAAGGTCATCTCGCGGCGCGCTGCGCATTGAGAGTGCGGCATGCAGTCGGAGCTCCCGCCAAAGCAGACGCTCCCAAGCCTAATTCGCGAGTCCCTTGCGGAGCCGCGCGATGAGGTGCTGGTCGAGCGCGTCGAAGGGAACTGGACGCCGACCTCGAGCCTTCGGCTGCTCGAACGCGTCGCCGATCTCGCCTGTGCGATCCGCGACGCCGGCCTGACGGCCGGCGACCGCGTTTCGCTCGTCTCCCACAACTGCGTCGACTGGGTCGTCTGTGATTTCGCGGCGCTGTTCGCCGGCTGCGTCGTCGTCCCGATCTATCCGACCCAGGCGCTCGACCATACCGCCTACATCATCGAGCACTCCGGCGCGCGCCTGATTTTCGTCGACGGTCCGCAGACGCTGGCGCGGCTGCGTGAATCGGGGGCGCCGCTGCCGCGCATCGTCGTCTTCGATTCCCGCGGCGAGGACGGCTTGGCCGCTTTCGAAGCACGCGGTGCCGAGGTCCGCGCGAAGCAGCCGGAGCTTCCCGAAACCTACGAAGCGGCGCTGCACCCTGACGACCTCGCCGTGCTGATCTACACGTCGGGGACGACCGGAGCGCCCAAAGGGGTCATGCTCTCGCACGACAACCTCGCGTTCGACGCGCGGGTCTCATGGGAGTGCGGTTTCGAAGGCATCCAGACGGGGAGCGACGTGCTCTCCGTCCTGCCGTATTCGCACATCTACGAGCACACGCTGATCTACATCTACCTCCTTGCGAAGGTACGGTACTTCATCTGTCACGATCCCGGCGAGCTGCTGGCCGATCTCAAGGACGTGCGGCCGTTTGGGATGACCTCGGTTCCCCGCATCTTCGATCGCGTGCTTGCGGGCGTGAAGGGTCAGGCGCTTGCCGCCGGCGGTCTTCGCGGGCGTTTGGTTCCTTGGGCGCTCGAAACCGGACGCGCCTACATGACCGCAAAAGTGCTGGGGGACGGACCCTCCGCGTCGCAGTCGCTGATGTTTGCGCTTGCCAAGCGGCTGGTGCTCGGGAAAATCCCGCCGGCCTTGGGGCTCGATCGCGTCGAGTTTCTCTGCAGCGGGAGCGCTCCGCTGCACAGCGACACGGCGATGACGTTCTTGGCGATGGGCATTCCGATCATGCAAGGTTACGGGCTGACCGAAACCTCGCCCGTCGTCTCCGTGAGCCGCTTGAGCGCTAACGAGTACGGTGCCGTCGGGCGGCCGATCGACGGCGTCGAGGTCAAGATTGGGGGCGACGGCGAGGTGCTCGTCCGCGGACGGAACGTGATGCACGGTTACTATCACAACGAAGAAGCCACCGCCGCGGCGCTCGAGAACGGCTGGCTGCACACCGGCGATATCGGCGAATGCAACGAGGCGGGGTTTCTGCGCATCACCGACCGCAAGGGAGAGATCTTCAAGACCGATACCGGCAAGTGGATCGCACCCGCGCGCAGCGAGGCGAATATCAAACGATCGATCTACGTCGCGCAGGCGCTGG
>DATAQH010000352.1:0-7821 GCA_036264815.1 Candidatus Cybelea sp. | reverse complement strand
CGATCTCCCTCACGTCACCCCGAGCTCTGTGCGGTTAGCCGCCGCCGGGATATTTATACCTCAAGACTTTGTCGAGGTTCTTGCCGCGAATGATTCCATGCGCGTGATAGGCTAATCCCCACGAATCGATCGACGACATATCCGGGAAGACGCACGCTTCGAGGGTTTCGTCGATCGCGCCCTTGAGGTACCAGCCGCCGCCCGCGCCGCTCGTTCCGCCGAACTGATCGGAGCCGCCGAGCTGCGTGCAGTAGCACGATGCCGGGTTGCCGCCGCACGAACCGGTCGGATAGGGCGCGAGGATGTAGGCCAGCGCCGCGAGCGTCGGCTTCTTCGTGTAGAGCGTGCTCAGCAAGACGTGAATGCGCGAGCCACTGGTCCCCTTTTGCGTGTACTGGCAGAAGCTCGCTTTGCCGGCGAGGAAAAGCAGCGACGAGCCGTTGCTGCCGTACACGGCTTGCCGATGCTCGACTTCGCCGTGCGTCCGCGTGCAATACGCAGCAGCCGCGGCTTCGGATGCATCGGGTGAGACGGCCGCTCCAGCTGCCGTCGAGATTGCTCCGGCCGGCGCGTTGGCGACGGGTACCGACGACGCCGTCGTTCCCGAGCTGCAACCGGCAAGGAGGGTTGTGAGCGCGGCAATTGCCGCAACGGAAAACTTCATAGTCTCGAAGTACCGTACTCCCGCCGGATAGCCCTGGTGCGGCAGGCAGAATCGTATCGCTGCTCGCAATGTGCCCCATGGCTAGCGGCGAGCGCGTTTTCCTGACCGGCGCGACCGGGTTCGTGGGCTCGCACGTTCTACGCGAGCTGCTCGATTCGGGTTACGCCGTACGCGCCTTGGTGCGCGGCGGAAAGCGCGTCGACGAACGCGCAGAGCCCGTCGACGGGGATCTTCGCGACGCCGGTACGTTTGCATCGGCGTTACGCGGCTGCCGTTACCTGGTGCACTGCGCGGCGCTCTACACCTTCTCGCCGCGCGCAACAGAAGAGATCGCCGCCGTCAACGTCGAGGGCACGGCCAGTTTGCTGCTCGCCGCGCATCTCGGCGGCGTGGAACGCGCCGTGCTGACCTCGAGCTCGGCGACGCTGGGGCACGCCGACGGACGCTACCATCGCTCGAAGCTCGATCAGGAACGTGCGGCTTTTGCCGCGCGCATTCCGACGATCGCGCTGCTCCCAACCGCCCCGGTTGGGCCGGGCGATGCCAAGCCGACTCCCACGGGAAAGCTCGTGCGCGACTTCGCGCGCGGCAAGATCCTCGCCAAAGCGCCGGGCAGCGGCGGGATGAATCTGGTGGCTGTCGAGGACGTCGCGCGCGCGCACGTGGCGGCGCTGCAGCACGGACGCGCCGGCGCGCGCTATCCGATTGGCGGCGAGAACCTAAGCATGGATGAGATCTGGACGATGCTTGCGGAGATCACCGGCAAGCCGATGCCGGCGTGGCGCGCGCCCTACGCGCTCGCGTACGTGGCCGGATGCGTCGACGAGCTGCGCTGCCGGATCAGTGGCGCCGAACCCGACGTGCCGCTCGAGGGCGTGCGCATGTCCCGCGAGCGGGTGTATGCCGATTCCTCAAGCGCCCAGCGCGGTCTCGACTATCGCCCGACGCCGGTGCGCGACGCGCTGGCGCGCGCGGTGACGTGGTTTCGCGAAAACGGTTACGTTCCGCAATGACGATGCCGCTGCCCGCCACTCCGGGCGTCGTGCTGATCGCAGCGACGGCGCTGGAGTGTAAGGCGCTGCGCAAAGCGATGCCGCGCGCGCATGTCGTGCAGACCGGAATCGCGCTAGCCGGCTTGAAGGAACCGCTTGGCGATACGGTTGTGAGCTGCGGCCTCGCCGGCGGTCTGCGGCGCGGATTGCCCACCGGGACGGTCGTGATTCCGCGCGAAGTGCGCCGCCCCGACGGCAGCGTGCTGCACTGCGACGAAGAGCTGACCGGCGCGTTGATTCGGGCCGCGCTCGGATTACGCATCGAGCCGGTCGTCGATCCGCTCCTAACGTCCGAGGCCATCGTTAACGGACCGGCCCGCGGGCGCTGGGCGGCGCTGGGTTATGCGGGTGTGGATATGGAGACGGGGCGCTTGCGCGCCGAGCGCGTGGCGGCGGTCCGGGTGATCCTCGATACGCCCGAAAACGAGCTGTCGAGCGACTGGGCCGATCCCGTGCGCGCGATGCTGCGGCCAAGAAACTGGCCGCAAGCGCGCTGGCTTGGAAAAACCGCGCCGCGCGCCGCGGCTCTCTGTGCCCGCATCGTTGCGGCAACGCAGGGCATCGGCGCGTAGCTTCGTATAACCGCGCCAATGATCATCGAGCGTATCGACTCACCAGCCGACGTCAAACGCCTCAAACGCAGTGAAATCGATGTCCTGGCAAGTGAGATACGCGACCTGCTCGTCCGCACGTGCGCCGTTAACGGCGGCCACCTCGCGCCGAATCTGGGCGTTGTCGAGTTGACCATTGCGCTGCATAAAGTCCTCGATCTGCCGACCGACAAGCTCGTGTGGGACGTCAGCCATCAAACCTACGTGCACAAGATTCTCACCGGCCGGCGCGACCGTTTCTCGACGATTCGCAAGGGCGGCGGCCTCTCGGGCTTCGCGATGCGCAGCGAATCGCCGTACGATCCGTTCGGGGCGGGCCACGCCAGCACGTCGGTTGCGGCGGCGCTGGGCATGGCGCTGGCGCGCGATCTGGTCGGCAGCGACGAGTGCGTCGTCGCCGTGCTCGGCGACGGCGCGCTGACCGGCGGCCTCGCCTACGAGGCGCTCAACAACGCCGGAGCGCTGCGGACGCCCTTCATCGTGATCCTCAACGACAACGAGATGTCGATCGCCCCCAACGTCGGCTCGATCGCCGCGTATCTCTCGATGCTGCGCACCAAACCGTTTGCAAACTTCGTCCGCCGCACGGGCCGGGAGGTGCTCAAGCGCATCCCGCTGGGCGGCGCGGCAAAGCGCGCGATCGAGGGTGCCGAGATCGGTGCGATGCACTTCATCGGCCCGTCGGAGAAGACGGCGGTGATCTTCGAGGAGCTCGGTTTTCGCTATATCGGCCCGGTGGACGGCCACAACTACGACGTATTGCTCGATGCGCTGCAGACGGCCAAGGATTTCGACCGCCCGGTACTGCTCCACGTGCGCACCGTCAAAGGCAAGGGCTACGAGCCGGCGGAGCGCGATTCGCGCACCTTCCACGGCATCGGCGCCAACGTGTTCGAACCCAGCGACGGCAGCAAAAAGACAGCGAAGCCCGGGCGTCCGAAGTTCCAAGACGTCTTCGGCGACGCGATGATCGCGGTCGCGCAGAAGGATCCGCGCGTCGTCGGCATCACCGCGGCGATGCCCGATGGCACCGGCCTTGCGAAGTTCGGCAAACGCTTTCCCGAGCGCTACTTCGACGTCGGCATCGCGGAGGCGCACGCAGTTTGCTTCGCGGCGGGGCTGGCCTCGAGCGGGCTGCGGCCGGTCTGCGCGATCTACTCAACGTTCCTGCAGCGGGCGTACGACCAGATCGTGCACGACGTCGTCGTGCAGAGTCTACCCGTCGTCTTCTGCATGGATCGCGCCGGCTTCGTCGGCGACGACGGCCCGACGCACATGGGGCTGTACGACATCGCCTACTTGCGCACGCTGCCCAACTTCACGTTGATGGCGCCGCGCAACGAGGCCGAGCTGCTGCCGATGCTCGAGCACGCCCTGACGCTCAACGGGCCGGCGGGGATTCGCTATCCGCGCGGCTCGACCAGCGGCCGACACGACGCGCCGCTTGCGCCGCTGATTCACGGGAAGGCCGAAGTGCTGCGCCGCGGGCGCAAGGTCGCAATCCTTGCCTACGGCACGGCGGTCGACATCGCGCTCGACGCTGCGACCCTGCTTGGCACGGGTTCGGAGAGCAGCCCGGTTACCATCGTGAACGCGCGCTTCGCCAAGCCGCTCGACGAGGCGCTGCTGCTCGATCTCGAGCGCGACCATTCGCACGTCATCACGCTGGAGGAACACTCACTCGCGGGCGGTTTCGGTACCGCCGTCGCGGAGTTCGTCTCGGACCGCGGCCTCAATCTGCGCGTCGAGCGGATGGGCGTCCCCAACGTCCTGGTTCAGCACGATTCGCAGGATAAGCAGCGGGCGCTCTTCGGCCTCACCGGCGAAGCGCTGGCCGCCCGCGTCCGTCAGATCAGTGAATCGAAATCGGAGAAGTCGGTAATCCCCGCTCGCTGAGCCCGCGCAGTTCGAGCAGCCAGCGCACGTACGCCAGAAGCGTCACGTAGTAGACGTACACCAACCCGAGAAACGCGAGGGGGCTTAAAACGACGGCGCCCGACGGGAAGACCCACGCCAGGGCGAGCGGCAGGCCGAGCAGCACCAGCTCGATGAGCCCCACGAAGATCGAGAGCAGCACCATGAAGCCCAACGTCTCCCAGAAGTGCCCGGTCGTGAGCGCCCACGACTCACGAAACGGATTCTCCCCTTGGTCGAGCAGGTAGGCGTACATTGCAAAGGCGAGCTTGACCGAGATCCAGATGCCGGGCCAGATCAGCAGCACGAAGCCGATCTCCGTCGCGATCCCGACGACGAACCCGATGCCGATGGTGGCGAGCAGGAGGATGAAGGTCATTTTGAAGGCCGGCCGGACGACGCGAATGACCTCGGGCAGGATGAAGAAGATCGCGATCGCGGCGAAGGCTGCGACGGGCTGCGCGGCGATTTCGAGGTGCACCGCCTGCTGGTCCGAGGGGCCGGCAAACTCTCCCAGCCACATTCCGAAGACGACGCCGAGCGCAGTCAGGGCGGCCAGGATCCAGTAGACGAACATTCGCCGCTCCATCAGCGGCCAGGCGCCTCGAAAAGCGGAGCCGATGACCCCCATGATGTCCGGCCGCATCGTCGTCACCGAGGCAAGCATTCAAGTGTCGCCCAGCTGACCCCCGCCGCTTAAGGCACTCACCCTCAAGCCGGCAGCCAAGGAGCAGCCTAATTGCTTCTTGTTGGAGGAGCAAGCTCGGCTGCTCCCTCGGCAGAAGGTTTCCTTGACGCTCGTGGCGACGGGTGATAAACTCTTTTCCTATGCCCCGGGGCGCATGACAGTCGCCACAAAGAGAAGGGCGAGACACCTCCGGTAAACGGAGCCCGTGTTTCGTCTTTTTGGTGTGCCCGGAAGGCTGTAGTGCCCCACGGAATTATTAACTAAATATTTTCAACCGTACAGAAAGAGAGTAATGGCGAAGACGACGGCTCCGAAGTCCCCCGCGAAAGCCTCAGGGGATGCCAAGAGCAAGCCGAAGCGATCTGCTGCCTCAAAGATCGCATCGGAAGGAAACGGCGCTTCCAATGTAATGCCTTCCACGTTCCCGATGCCCACCGGCGCGTTCACCATCGAACAGCGCCCCGAGCCGGGCCCCAAACGGGATCGGTTTTCCTTTGCCAAGATTCCGCACGTGCTCGAGATTCCGAACCTCATCGAGCTCCAGAAAGCCAGCTTCAATTGGTTTAAGACCGAGGGCCTCGCCGAGGCCTTCGCCTCGATCTCTCCGATCAAAGACTTCACCGGCAACCTGATCCTGGAATTCGGCGAGCACTCGCTGGGTGAGCCCAAGTACTCGATCGAGGAGTGCCGCGAGCGCGATATGACCTACAGCGCGCCGCTGCGCGTCCGCGTCCGCCTGATCACCGCGGAGTCGGGTGAAATCAAAGGCATCCCCGACCAGGAGATCTTCATGGGCGATTTCCCGCTCATGACCGACAAGGGCACCTTCATGATCAACGGCGCCGAGCGCGTTATCGTGAGCCAGCTCGTGCGCTCGCCGGGCGTCTACTACAGCCAGGATGTCGATACCAACTCGCGCCCAACGTACAACGCGACGATCATTCCGAACCGCGGCGCCTGGATCGAGTTCGAGACCGACAACGGCACGAAGAACGACGAGACCGAGGGCACGATCGGCGTCCGCATCGACAAAAATCGCAAGATCTACGTCTCGACCTTCATCCGCGCCCTTTCGCGCCCGGACCTCGGCTGCGACTGGGAGAGCGATGAGGCGATCCTCAAGCTCTTCGACGACAGCCCGCTGGTCCGCAACTCGATCGAGAAAGACCGCGACATCAAGACGCGTGAAGACGCGCTCAAGGAGATCTACAAGAAGCTGCGTCCGGGCGAGCCCGAGAACGCCGAGAACGCCGAGAAGCTCCTCGAGTCGCTGTTTTTCGACGAGAAGCGCTACGATCTCGCCGGCGTCGGGCGTTACAAGCTCAACGCGAAGTTTCACTACCGGATCGAGAACCCGGACGTCGACGCGCGGCTCGACAAGCCGTACGTCGTCATCGACGAGTACGCCGATGCCGGCCTGGAGATGCCGGCGATCGGCGCGAAATGTCTGAACCGCGCCGACATGGTTGCGGTTATTCGCCGCTTGATCAAAGTCGCGACCAGGATCGTGCCCAAGGACGACATCGACCATCTCGGCAACCGCCGCGTGCGCTCGGTCGGCGAGCTGCTGCAGAATCAGTTCCGCGTCGGCCTGCTCCGCCTGGAGCGCGTCGTCCGCGAGCGCATGACCGTTCAGGATATCGAGACGGTCACGCCGCAGGCGCTGATCAACATTCGCCCGGTCGTCGCGGCGATCAAAGAGTTCTTCGGCTCCTCGCAGCTCTCGCAGTTCATGGACCAAACCAACTCGCTCGCGGAGCTCACGCACAAGCGGCGCCTCTCGGCGCTGGGGCCGGGTGGCCTTTCGCGCGAGCGTGCGGGCTTCGAAGTGCGCGACGTTCACCACTCGCACTACGGACGAATCTGCCCGATCGAGACGCCGGAAGGCCCGAACATCGGCCTGATCGGTTCGCTCGCGACCTACGCGCGCGTCAATAAGTTCGGCTTCATCGAGACGCCGTACCGCGTGGTGCGAGACGGCACGGTGACCGACGAGATCGTCTATCTCACCGCAGATCGCGAAGACGAGTACATCATCGCGCAAGCGAACACGCCGGTCGACGCCCCGAGCGGAAGAATCACGGCCGACTCGGTCGTCTGCCGTTACGCAGAAGAGTACATCGAAGAGCCCGCCTCGCGCGTGCAGCTCATGGACGTCTCGCCAAAGCAGATTGTCTCGGTGGCGACCGCGCTGATTCCGTTCCTCGAGCACGACGATGCGAACCGCGCGCTGATGGGCGCGAACATGCAGCGTCAAGCCGTGCCGCTGCTCCGTCCGGACGCGCCGATCGTCGGCACCGGCATGGAGTATCGCGCCGCCAAGGATTCGGGCAGCCTCGTCGTGGCCGACGAGGCCGGCGATGTCACCGCCGTCGACGCCAAGGGCGTCACCGTACGCAACTCCGACGGCGTCGAGAAGACCTACGAGCTGCTGAAGTTCGTTCGCAGCAACGCCGGCACGTGCATCAATCAGCGTCCGATCGTTGCGGTCGGCGACCGCGTCGGTTCGGGTCAGGTCATCGTCGACGGACCGTCGTCGGAACAAGGCGAACTCGCGCTGGGACAAAACGTCCTCGTCGCGTTCATGCCGTGGGAAGGCTACAACTACGAAGACGCGATCTTGATCAGCGAGCGTATGGTCAAAGAGGATCGCTTCACCTCGATTCACATCGAGGAGTATGAGTGCGAAGCGCGCGACACAAAACTCGGGCCCGAAGAGATCACGCGCGACATTCCCAACGTCGGTGAGGACGCGCTCAAAGATCTCGACGAGCGCGGCATCATCCGCGTCGGTGCCGAGGTACGGCCGGAAGACATCCTGGTCGGCAAGGTGACGCCCAAGGGCGAGACCGAGCTGACCGCCGAGGAGCGGCTGCTGCGCGCGATCTTCGG
>DATAQH010000328.1:0-5918 GCA_036264815.1 Candidatus Cybelea sp. | reverse complement strand
GTTCCCGAAGCGGTCGCCGAGAGTGAGGGCAGCTCGACCGAGGCGGATTGAATCGTGCCGCGACCGTCCGTGGCCGACGCGCTTAACTCAAACTTTTGCACCGGAAGGCGACCCGCCGTGCCGTCGGCGACGGCGGCGCGAACGTTCATCGAGAGAGCGGGGTACGTGCCGGAGAGGCGGGCGTCCGCGTCGAGCTTACCGGTGACCGGCACGACGTATCCAAGCATCGGCAGCCACGTGGCGAGATCCACATTGCGTGCGTGCGCCGTCAAGTTCGCGCCCATCGCCGAGGGCATTATGTTTCCAGAAGCGCGGAGGGTCCCGGTCGGGCCGCCGAGGCTCACATTGGTCTCAATCCGCTTCCCGACGCTGTGCCAATCGGCCGAGACGTCGCCGAGCGCGAGCTGCCGGTAGCGCGCGCCGGTGAGATTGATGGTGCCGCGGCTGGCGAGCAGCTGCACTCCGTGCGTGCGTGCGGAGAGATCGACCGAGCCGGTTCCGGCAAGCATGTCGCCTGCATCGAAGAGATCGTTGAAATCAGCGAGATTCGTGCGCGGGGCGGTCGCGGCGATCTCGGTATCGCCGCGCGTCGTGGCCGCACCGCTCAACGCGACCGCGGTCGAACCAACGACCACACGGCCGGCTCGAATCGAAACCGCGTTCGAGCCGCCGTCGACGCTGCCATGGAAGTTACGGAAGGCGAGGCCGTTGACCGAACCTTCCGGCGCACTTACCGTGCCGGCGAACGCCGGGTGCACGCCCGTGCCGTGCACGTCGAGCTTAGCGTCGACGCTCCCCGCAACGAGCGGCGCGGCATGCGGCTGCACTTGCGCGACGAGCGAGCTCACGTCGGAGGAGTGCAGTTCGGTCGCGAGTTCGTAGCGCGGCGCGAAGGCGCCCCCCGGGAGCAGGTTCGTGACCGTCCCCGAGGCGGCGACGAAGAGCGGGCCGAGCGCGACCGCCGCATCGTGCAGACGCAGTGTATCCCCCGCAAACGCGACGGCCGCCGCGCCATTGACGTCGAAGTCGCGGTAGCGGCCGCCGGCGACGACGACGCTGCCGGTAAGCCGCGGGTTCTGCGGCGTGCCGGCGACGCTCGCGACGAAACTCGCTTGGCGGCCGGCGCGTCCCGAGAAACCGCCGTGCAGCTCGTTGGAGCTCGAGGCGACGCGCGCTTGCGCCTGCGCCCGGCCCCACTGCGTGCTCGCATCGGCGATGCCGGTCAGCGCGTACGTTGTTTTGGACTGGCCGCCGAAGAGCGTTGCACTGAGCGTGGCGTGCGCCTGCGGCAAACGGTAGTCGTTGACGCGAGCCAGCCCGACGATCAGTCCGCGCGGGCGGTCGAGCGCGACGCGCGCGTAGAGCGAGCCCGGCCCTTCACGTACGTGCAGCGGGCCGATGGTGCCAACGCCGCGCCCGTCGACGTCGAAAGCTGCATCGACTTGCTGCTTCGCACTTGCGCCCCAGAGCAAGCCGCGCAGCGTAATCTCTTTTGGGTCTTGCGCGGTCGCCAGCGCGACGGCGTCAAGCGGAAGCTGCGGCAGCAACTGCTCCGCATACGGGATTACCCCCGGCGGGGCGTGCGCGCCGGCGAGCACCTCGATCGCATTGGGGCGCTTGACGAGCGCGACGCGCCCGCGTGCGGCGAGCGCGCTGCCGCGATAGTCGCCGTCGAAATCGACGAGGTCAACTTCGCTGCCGTCGAAAGCGGCGAAACCGCCGAGCCGGTCGATCGGCGTGCTCGCATACGTGACCGAGGTCGACCGCAGATCGATCCAGATCAGCGGTTTTGCCGCGCGTCCTTGAACGAGCAGCGAGAACGCCAGCGGGCCGTGCATCGGGAGACTGCGTGCCTGCGCGAAGGCGACGCGCATTCGGGCGAGATCGCCTGCGCCTTTTACCACGAGTCGCAGGTGCGGCTGGCGCAGATCGTAGACTCCTCCGCTGACGATCGCCGGAGTTCCGGCGAGCTTCGCCGTCAGTTTCTGCGTGAGCAAACCGTCGTCGTACGCGTCGAAGGCACCGCTGAGGCCTTCGACCGGTACGGCCAAACCCTGAAGCGAGACGCGGCCGCTACTCAATGTTCCGGCGGCGGCGAGATGCTGCTGCAGCTTACCCGACGAATCGGGGAGTCCGTAGAAGCGCACGTGGGCATCGTGCAGCATTCCGGCGTCAACGCGCAGCGCCGGCGAGTCGACGAAGAAATTAACGGCGGCGGCGATTGGCAGCTCTGCGGCCGTCCATTGCTGATCGATGTAGCCGCCGGCGAAGTTGACGTCGCCGCGCCCGCGCACGGGATAGAGTCTGTCGGGGCGTTCGCCGTAGCGCAGCGAGGCGCTGTACGTCGAGCGCGACGCCGACGAGATGTTCGCGTCGGCGTTGACGTTGCGTGCGAGGAGCCGGCGCTGATTCGGCGGCGCGTTGCGGCTCTGGTTACGAACTTCGATCGTGCCGTTGCGCACGCGCGCTTGCAGGATCATCGGCGCGGGCTGCGCGCGATTTCCGGTTGGGACCTGGGGATTGGGAATGTTGTACGTGCCATCGGGGTGACGAACGATCGTAACGTGCGGAGAATTCGCCGTGATGCTCTCCAGACCGTAGAGCCGTTTCCCGCCGCCGGGGAGCAGGTCGTGAAGATCGTAGGTAATGCTGAGACGGCCGATATCGGCGATTGGTTCGTTTGAAAGCGAGGTTACGCGAACGCCGTCGAGGACGGCGCGGCTGGGACTCAGGGATATCTCAGCAAACGAAAGGTGCACCTTCGCGATCGAGACGCCGGCAGCGTTAACGATCGCGCGAGCGACGTTCTTCCACTGCCAGGATCCCAACGCGACGATCGCGAGAAGCACGATTGCCGCTCCGGCGTAGATTCGGCCTCTCTTTTGCTTCATTAAAGGTAGTTTTCCCATCCGCCCGTCGAGCGTATCGTCAAATGGCCGGTTCGGCAAGCGCACGCTGCTGCAGGTTTGCAGAGCGGACGCTCGTAACGTGCCCGCGTGGAAGATTCTTCGAGAGGCGTTTCTCGCAAGGGTGTGCTCGAACTGGCCGCGTCGTTTGGACTGCTCGCGACGCTCGGCACCGCACCGGCACCAGCCGTCGCGAAGGAAGGGGTCGTCGGTGCGTGGAGCCTCGTAAGCTTCGAGATCGACGAGGGCAACGGCTCGCGCAAACCGCGCTTCGGCGCCGATCCGATCGGGTATCTCATCTACAGCGCCGATATGCGAATGGCGGCGGTCTTGGCGGGCTCGCATCGTCCCGAACTGAAATCGCCTTCGGGCAGCGCGGCATCCGAAGCGCAGCGCAGCGAATCGCTCCTAAACTTTCTTGCCTACGCGGGGCGTTATGAAGTGCGTGGCGATCGCGTCTTCCATCACGTTGAGGTCAGCGTCTTTACGAATCTCATCGGCACGACGCTCGAGCGTCAGTTCAAGGTAAGCGGCGATACCCTGACGATCCGCACGCTACCGCCGGAGATCTGGGGCAACTCGAATGTGCTGGTCTGGAAAAGGGCCGAGCGTTAACGCCTAACCGCCGCAAAAGCGTGTATAATGGGCGCCATGAACGGACATCTTAGGACTTCCGGCCATGTGCTTTTGCTTTGCGCGGCTGCAGCGATCGGCGCGGGCTGCTCGGCCGGGTTCTCCTCTTCTCCCGCTGCACTGCCTGACGCGCGCAGCGCGGGCGTCGCGGCCGGCCCATCGTGGACGAGCGCGGATGCGAAGGGAGGCAGCCTCCTCTACGTCTCCGATCTCGGAACCAACCTCGTGAACGTCTACACCTATCCGGGCGGGACGCTGACCGGCAAGCTGAGCGGATTCGGATCGGTGGCCGGACTCTGCAGCGACAAGGCCGGCGACGTTTTCGTCGTCGACGAAGCCGGCCCCGTGCAGATGTTCGCGCACGGCGGCACGACCCCGCTGCGCAAACTGGACACCGCGGGCGCGCCGTATGGCTGCGCGGTCGATCCGGTCAGCGGCAACCTCGCGCTGACGAACCTCTCGTCGTATTCCAACGGCGCGATCAACATTTATGCCAAAGCCAAGGGCAAGCCGAAAACTTACATCGACAAGTCGATCGACTCGACCTATTTTTGCGGCTACGACGGCAGCGGCAACCTGTACATCGACGGCTGGAACCGGTACGGCGAGCTCGTCTTCATCGAGCTGCCCAAACGCGGCGGCGGCTTCCACGTTACGAAGATGCAGGCCGACGCGAATACGCCGGGCGGAGTGCAATTCGACGGAAAGTACGTTGCAGTCGGCGTCAAGGGCACCGGTCTCGTCTACGGCCTGAATGGACCGACCGGCAAGGTTGCACAGACGATAACGCTCAAGAGCGGCACCGACGTACAGCAGTTTTGGATCGCCGGCGCATCGCTGATCGGCCCGAACGAAGAGAACGGCGGAACGGTGGGGTATTGGCACTATCCGGCCGGCGGGAGTCCGAGTAAGACGATCGGCGGCCTTACGTATCCGTTCGGCGCCACGGTCAGCGCAGCGAAATAGACAAGCAGCGCTTTCCGTACACGATCTTCATCTACGCCAACGCCGGCGTCTTCTGCGACGGATATATTCTGAGCAGCGTCGGCCTGGCGCTGGTCACGCTGACGCCGCGTTTTCACCTCGACGCCCTGACGACCGGCCTCATCGGCGGAGCGACGCTCTTCGGCATCCTCGTGGGCGCGCCGCTTTTCGGCCACCTGACCGATCGCCATGGGCGCCGCATCCTGATGATCGCCGATTTGTCGGCGTTCGTCGGGATTGCGGTCGCTCAGCTCTTCGTGACCGCGGCCTGGGAGCTCGTCGCACTTCGTTTTCTGCTCGGCGTCGCGATCGGCGCCGATTATCCGATTGCGACCGCGATCGTCGCCGAGTTTACGCCGCAGCGGTGGCGCGGCGCGGCGCTGAGCGCGATGGAGGGCATCTGGTCGTTGGGTGCGGCCGTCGCATACGTTTCGGGTTACGCCCTGCTGCGCACGGGCCCCGAGAGTTGGAAGTGGATACTCGCGAGCCCGGCGATCTTCGCGATCGGCGGCTTGCTCTTGCGCGCGACCGCGCCCGAATCGCCGATGTGGCTGGCGGCGCGCGATGCGGGAGAATTGCGCCGCGTCTCGTTCGGACGGCTCTTTGACTCCGCATTTCGTGGAAAGCTGGCGTTTGTCTCGGCGATGTGGCTGCTGCAGGTCGTGCCGCTCTTCGCGATCTACACGTACGCGCCGTCGGTCCTCTCGGCCCTCGGCCTGAGCGGCAGCGGATCGCCGGCGGGCAGCATAGCGATAACGGCCGCCTTTGCCTGCGGCGCGTTCATTGCGATGCCGCTGGTCGGGCGGTGGGGGCGCCGGCCTCTTTGCATCGCGGGCTTCGCGATCGCGACGGTCGCGTTCGCGATTCTCCCTTTTTCCGGCACGGGGATCGCCGTGGTCTGTTTTATGGCGTACGCCCTTGGTATGGGCGCGGCGACAGTGCTCGAGCTCGTCTATCCCGCGGAACTCTTTCCGACGGCGATACGCGCCTCGGCGGCCGGTTTCTCCGCAGGAGTCAGCCGCGTCGGCGCGTTCATCGGGACGTTTTTGCTGCCGATTGGGATCGCGCGCTTCGGCGTAACGGCCGTGATACTCGGCGCAAGCGCGCTTTCCGCAATCGGTCTCGCTATTTCGGTCTTGTGGGCGCCCGAAACGAGGGGCGCCACGATCGCCTAAGTTCGGCGGGACGGCTCGGGCTAAAACTCGGTGGGAACGACGGCGACTCCGGACGGGTTGTTAAAGCCGTTCGCGATGGTGTATTTGAACTTCGTGGACGGATAGGCGAAACGGTCGACCTGATTGGCGGTGAAGTATTCCCCGACGAAGAGTGCGTTGCTCTTGTGGTTCAGGGCAAGATTGAACGGCTCTCCGCCTCCAGGCATGGAGATGGACTTCG
>DATAQH010000302.1:0-1592 GCA_036264815.1 Candidatus Cybelea sp. | reverse complement strand
GGCCACGGGCAGCCGCCTGCAGACAGCGGCGCAGACCATTCTGCATGACCAGCGCTACCCGTCTCACATATTGCTGCCGGTGATACCGCGGTAGCCGATCTTCTTGGAGCCCGGAGACCCGCCTCAAGAACCGTCCAGGATCGGTGCTGCAGATCATTTGCCTCGCAAGATGCCGAGAGTATCGAGGTTCTAATCGCTTTCCCTCCCCTGCGAGGTCCCCGAGCGACGCATTCGTCCGCGGCGACCACGGCCACGGAGAACTGCAGCGGCAATTCCGACCGATCTCTCGTCGGGTTCTGTAGTAGTGCCGTGCAGTTGAACAACAGGAGGCGAAAGAACTGAAGCGAGATCTGCGCGGCCTATTTCTTGTTGAGGCGACGCTGTCGAATGGCCGCTGATGGGCCAGCGGGAGGCGATCAGACGATGCGTGCGCGTCCGGAACAAGCCGGTTGGCGTTCCTCCTACGGCGGATCGGTCGGGAAAAATTCGGCAGCGACTTCGCCAGCGATACGGCCGACTGGTGGTAGTCGGCGTCCCGGAAATTGAATACGTAGCGGCCCCCGGGCGCCTGCACGCGATAAGCACACGGCTGCCGCTTCCCCGCTTCTCGCGGGCCGCGATCGCGCGCTTCAAAGGCTCAATGACGTTCTTGGCGATCACGTTCTTCGACACGCGCACCTTGGCGCCGATCGCGATGTCGGCGATTCTTGCGCGGGGCACCTACCGCTTCCATCATTTAGATCACGAAGCGCGCGCCGAGGCCGAACTCGATGATGCCGCGCTTGCTGTGCCATACCGACCCATAGTCCTGCTATTGGAAAGCGGCGTTTGGGTATTGCGGAGATGCGACTCGTTCATTTACGGCACTCGGCGTCCAGCCGACGGTGCGCGGCCGCCGGATGGCTCGCGGGCAGCAGCCGCGACCCGGCGAACAGCTTCTCGCGCAAGGTACCGGGCCGGTAGTCGCGCTTGTAGACACCGCGCTCCTGCAGGATGGGCACGACTAGGTCGACAAAGTCTTCAAGACCCTCCGGGGTCACGATGCGGCTGAGGTTGAAGCCGTCGATATCGGTTTCCTCGACCCAAGCGATCAGGTCGTCGGCAACTTCCTCGGCCGAGCCGACAATGGCCGGGTTGCGGCTGCCCAGCCCCATCCGTTCGACGATCCGCCGCAACGTCCAAGGCTCGGCACTCAGAGTCGTCAGGGTCTCGACCGCTGAGTTGATCGCGTCGTTCTTGACGTAACGGATCGGCTCGTCCGGCGCGTATCGCGAGAAGTCGAGGCCAGTGGAGCTCGAGAAATGCGCCAGCGCCCCCTCGATGCTGGCGTGCTGGTGGTATTCCCGGTACTTCTCCTCGGCCTCGCGCCGGGTACGGCCGACGACGGCGGCGCGGTTGTAGAAAATCAGGATGTCCTTCGGGTCGCGCCCGTGCGCCGCGGCGCGGCCGCGGATGTCGGCGACGATGTCACCGGTGATCCGCTTGTCCGCCCCGAAGACGAAGACGCACTCGGCGTGCGTCGCGGCGAACTCGCGGCCGCGGGTGGAAGAGCTAGCCTGATACAAAACCGGCGTCCGCTGCGGCGACGGCTC
>DATAQH010000221.1:0-10654 GCA_036264815.1 Candidatus Cybelea sp. | reverse complement strand
AACGGACGGCAAAGCCTTCGTCATTCAAACGCAGTCGGCGTACGCCCACGATTCGGCGCCGCTGTGGAACGCGCTCAATACCGTCGCGCCGGGCGATCGTGCCGCGTCGCAGATCACCGCCGTCGGACCGTCGCTCGGCCGCGAGTACCTCACCAACGCGCTCTGGGCGCTGGTGATTGCGCTGGGCATCCAGTTCCTTTACATCGCGTTCCGCTTCGGCTGGAACTACATCTTCGGTTTGGTCACCGTCATTGCGCTCGTGCGCGACGCGGCGATGATGATCGGCATCTACGCGATCGCCGACCGCCGGGCCGACGACGCATTCTTAGCGGCCGTGCTGACCGTGATCGGCTACTCGGTCATGGACACGATCGTCATTCTCGACCGAATACGCGAGAATACCAAGCTGATGGCCGGCGCGCCGTACGAGAAGATCGTCAACGAGTCGATCAAGCAGACGATGACGCGTTCCTTCAATACGCTGGCGACCGTCGTGATCACGCTGGTCGCGTTGCTCGCGCTCGGCGGCGCGAGCCTCAAGAACTTTGCCTTTGCGCTGCTCGTTGGTATCTGCTCGGGCGGCTACCACTCGATCTTCTACTCGGCACCATTGGTCCTGGGCTTCCGGAAGCGCCAGCTCGAAGCGGCCGCAAAGCGCCGCAAGCTCGGCGTTACAACGGATCGCGGCGCCGCTGCGCGCTCGCGCGCGGACGCGACGTCGCCGCAAAGCCGCGGGGGTGCCCCGCGCGAGGACATCGTCGCAGCCCGGCGCGAACGGCGGCAAAAAGCAAAGGTGGCGCGTTCGGTCTCCCCGGCTCCGGTGCAGCGCTATCGCAAGCGCCGGCCGGAGGAAAACGGCGCGGTCGCCATCGAGGAACCGCTGCTGACGCAAGAAGAGAGCATCGATCCTCTCGACGCACAGAAGGCGGGCCTGCACGATGCGGCGTTGGAACAGGGCCACGAAGAGATCTCGCTCAACCTCGAAGACTCAACAGAGCAGCACTCAAGCGCCGAGCGGCCGGAAGAAGGCGGCGCGCCCTAGCGCGCTTCCGCCGCCCACGCCGTCGGAGGCCGCCTTCGAAGCGGTTCTCCGTTCTTTTTCGCAAGCGACGTCTTCGCAGGCGTCTTCGCCCGACGCAGCGCCCGCGATCGGCGAAACCGCTGCGGCCGCTGGAGCGAGCGTCTTTGACGAGCCCAGTGCATTCGTCGAGCGCGTCTTTGCGGCGAGCGACGAGTATCTGCGCGATCCCTACTCGACGATCGACGACGCAACGCGCTTTCACACCAAGCTCGCCGGCGTCTCCTTCGAAGGGCGCCAGGATGTCATCGCCGGCCTGCGCGCCGAGGCGCCGCTCGAACTGCGCCGGCAGCCGGACAACCCGCACGACTCCAATGCCGTCGCCGTATGCTACGGCCACCTGCAGCTCGGTTTTCTGAACAAGAAGTTAGCGGCTCACATCGCGCCGCTGATCGATGCGGGCGCGCGGTATCGCGCGCGCATCGCCTCGCTGACCGGAGGTCAGACGGGCGTCGCACGCCCCGGAAGCGGCAAACATCGCGGCGTCAACATTCTCATCGAGCGCGATGCCGCGCCGCCGCGCAGCGCACGCGAACGGTCGCTGCAGACCCTGTCTGCCGGAGGCGAGCCGGACGTGGCGCAGAGCAGCGAGTTGGTGCGCGCCGCGCTGATCGGAACCTCTGCGCCGCACGAAGCGCAGCTCGCGGTTCTCGATCGCGTCGAGGCCGGGAAGAACACGCTGGCGGTTCTGGGTACCGGGCGTGGTAAGTCCTTCTGCTTTCAGTATACCGCGGCGATGCGCGCCTTTAGCGGCAGCGGACGCACGCTGGTCGTCTATCCTCTGCGGGCGCTGGCCAACGATCAATACGAAGCGCTCGTGCGAACGCTCGAGCCGATGGGCTTGCGCTTCTTTCGGGCCAACGGTTCGATCGACGCGCTCGAGCGCGAAGCACTCTTTGCGGCGCTTGCGGACGGCGCGTGGGACGTCGTGCTCGCGACGCCGGAGTTTCTCGAGTTCCACCGCGACGCACTGCGAGGGAAGAGCGCTCCATCATTGGTCGTGGTCGACGAGGCGCACCACTTGCACGAGTCGCGGCATCGGCCTGCCTACGCTCGGCTCGCGGAGACGATCCGGTCGCTCGGAAACCCGCAGGTGCTCGCGCTGACCGCAACGGCGGGCGACGAAGCATTCGCGCGGATCGTCGACGACCTACGCATAGAATCGTGGGTGATCGATCCGACGGTGCGCGAGAATCTCGACGTCGTCGACGCGCGCGGCACCAAAGACAAGATCGGCTACCTTACCGAGCTCTTCGCCGCCCGTGACGAGCAGCGCGAGAAGGGAATCGTCTACTGCTACTCACGTTCGGAGGTCACGAAGGTGGCCAAGCGATTGCGCAAAGAGCTGGGCGACGAAGTAATGTTCTACCACGGTAAGATGCCCAACGGCGAGCGATTGGAGATCGAGCGGCTCTTTCGTGAGGGGCGGCTGCGGGTGATCATCGCGACCTCGGCGTTCGGCGAGGGCATCGACCTGCCCGACGTGCGTCACGTCGTGCTCTACCATTTAAACTTCGATTCGGGCGAGTTCAATCAGCAGGCCGGGCGGGCGGGACGCGACGGCGGCCCTGGGCGCATTCACTTGCTCTTCGGACAGCACGACCGCGCCCTCAACGAGTTCTTGATCGACCTCGACGCGCCGCCGCTCGCCCGGCTGCGCGAGATCTATCGCGGCCTGCGCGCCCTCGCACGCGACGGCGTCGTGCACGGCGATAACGTCGCACTGACCGGCGCGCTCGACTCCGACGGCGTTCGCGATCGCAGCGTCGGCGCCGCGCTGCGCATTTTTTCGGATGCGCAGCTCGTGGAACTGGGTGAGGACGACGAGGGCCGTTACGTACGCTTCCTTCCGGTGAGCGGACGAATCGAGATGGAGCGCAACGAGCGGTACGCCGAAGGCGAAGCGACGCGCGAGGCTTTTGCCCGCTTCTGCGAGCTGGCGTTGAAGGCGCCCGCGCCGACGCTCGAGCGAATCATCAACCGCCCAATCTATCCCTCGCGCGCGCAGCTTCGCCGCTAGGCGAGCACCCGCGTCATCGCGCCTTCGTCGACCTTCGCGTAGAAGGCGTTGTGCGTCTCCGTGACGCCGGCCGAGGCCCAGGGATCGACCTGTTTCGGCGACGTGGGTAAGTGCACGGTGGGGCCGACGGCATCGCGGTAATCCGCTCCGCCAAACGGCCTGAACTCGCCGCTCTCCCGGTGGGCAAGCACCAGGTTCCCCACGGCATCGGCGGCAGCTTTTGCGGCGCCGCGCAATCCGGCGTCTAGACGGCCGTCGCTAGCGAGCGTGTCGTAGAAGGCGATGGCGGGACGATCGGCGTGCCACGGCATGGCAGAACCGCCGGGGAAGCGCACCATCCCGGGAATGGCGCGGGCGTCTTCGCGCACGGCGCCGCGAACGTCGTCGTTACGAGCCTGCGCGGCGACGTCGTCGTTGAGACGTTTGATCGCCGTTTCGGCACTCCGAATCTTCTCAGTACTGAGGTCGAGGACGTCGAACGCGGCGGCCGGACCGAACCCGCCGAAGTTGCCGGCATCGTACTTCGTCCGCATCACGTCGCCGACGACGTTCTTGGCCATCGCGGCCGGATCGGTCTCGTGCGCCGCGATTGCGTGCGCAACGCTGCTAGGAACGCCGGGGGCGAGCATCGTCTCGGGGCTCGCGGCGAGGTACTTTACGCCGTCTCCCGAGAGAGCGTCTGCGAAGCCCATTGTGTCCATGAGGCATTGGTTCGCGACCACGCCGTCGATGCGGCGTCCGGCGTCCTCGGGATGCGCCGCGGCGTGCATCGCGATGCCGTCGGCGATTGCTTTGGCGATGCCGGGCATCGACATGCAGCTTCCGTCGCTGGTCTGCAGGCCGCCGCCGTCGCCGCCGCCGTGGTCGACGAGATCGATCCACGTCTGCGCCGTGCCGGCCGCCTCCGCGTTGTCGAGCGTGTGCGTGACAAAGCGGGCGAGGTTCGCTTCATCGCTCATATCGTGAGCCTCGCTCAGGTGCACCCCGCCGATGTCGCCGTCTGCAATCGTGTATTGCTCGGTGTGGAGCGGACCGGAAACGACCGAATCGTCGCCGGCGCGAAGCTTTGTTGTGTCCTCGACGGTAAACTCGATCCGTCCGTCGCGGGCGCTCGTCTGCAGCGCCTGCGAAAGGGTCGACTCTTGAATTGAATCCAGATTGTTGTCGCCATCCCGATAGATGCCGAACTCGAGCGTCCGGTGCGACGGCGTAGGGGAAATACTTTGCAGCATGAGGCCTCCCAAATGAAGAAGTCGCGCCTCCTCTGCGACGAAACAGCGGTCCCGCTAGGTCTGTGGGCTCCGATGAAGATAGACCTAGGTCACTTTTTCGAGTATGATTGGCTGGTGGCGCCGGTTCCCGTTGCGAGCCGGCGATGGGGACAAGGAGGAAGAAGATGAAAAGACCGAATTTTTGGCGCGCTTTAGCTGCAGGCGTCGCCGCTGCATCTCTTGCCGGGTGCGGAGGATCGCAAAGCGCCGTGTACCCCGGAGCTGTCGGGCAGCGCGACGCCGCGTCGCGCGTTGTTGCTCGAGGCGACTGTCCGACGGCGCGCTGCATCGTCGTCGGCAACGCGGCGTCGGGCAGAGGATTTCACGGCTCGATCCGTTTTTTTCCGAGAAACGCGAACGGTAACGTCCGTCCGGTCGGCGGAATCGAAGGCTCTCGGACTCACCTCGGTTACACCTCAGCCGTCGCAATGGACTCAGCCGGCGACGTTTACGCTGCGAATTCGTCCACGAGCACCATCACGGTCTATGCACCGGGCGCGGATGGAGACGTCGCACCGATCCGAACCATTGCAGGCTCGCGAACGCAGCTGGCCCAACCGACGGGAATTGCGCTCGACGGCGATGACGATCTCTACGTCGTGAGCGATGCCGGCGATCGCGTCACCGTGTATTCCCCAAACTCAAACGGAAACGTGCGGCCGCTTCGCGTCCTGGCCGGAAGCAGGACGATGCTGTCCTATCCGTGGGGCATTGCGCTCGACTCGGCGTCAAATATCTACGTTACCAACGAAGGAGCATCCAGCATCACGGTTTACGCCGCGAATGCGAAAGGGAATGCGCCGCCGCAGCGATCGATTTCCGGCTCCCTCACGCAGCTGATGACGCCTGAGGGCATCGCCGTCGACGAGTCGGGATACACATACGTAGCAAACTGGGACTCGACCACAATGGTGGTCTTTGCGCCGGGCGCTAGCGGCAACCAAGCGCCGGCGAGGGAGGATGACGGCCTGTATGCCCCCGACGGCGTTGCCCTCGACGCGCGCGGAAGAACCTACGTGTCCAATGGCTGCGCCGACGACGCGGCATTCGTGGGGGTGTACGGCGCGGGAGCAAACAACGAATCTCCTTTGCGAACGATCGAAGGCGCGAAGACAAAGTTGAACTGCTCGACCAGCATTTTCGTGCGGTAGTCCTAAGGCCGATTTCAACACTCGGTCTGGGGGAACGCGGGCGCGCGAGCCAAGCGAAGCGGAAGAGGGCTACGAAACGCATATCGGCCGTGAAGGCCGCGTCCTATCCTTAACGGGTAGCAATGAGCGAGACGATGCATCGAACACCCGTTCGGAATGGGGCCGCCTTTTTTCGGGAAACTACGGGCTCGTGACCAAGGACCACGACGTACTCGTTTTGGGCGCCGGTTTGGCCGGAATGCGTGCCGCACTGGAAGCGGCCCGCGACGGCGCGGACGTGGCGATCGTTACGAAAGTTCATCCGATTCGCAGCCACTCCAGCGCGGCGCAGGGGGGCATCAACGCCGCCATCAGCGAGACCGATAGCTGGGAGTCCCACGCGTTCGACACGGTCAAGGGCAGCGATTATCTCGCCGACCAAGATGCCGTCGAAGTGATGGCCCAAGAGGCGCCGCGCGACATCATCGAGTTCGAGCACATGGGCGTCATCTTCCATCGCGGACCCGACGGCCGCCTCGACACGCGCGCCTTCGGCGGCGCGTCGCAGGCTCGCACCTATTTCGTCGGTGACATCACCGGGCAAGCGCTGCTCGTAACGCTTTACGATCAGATTCTCAAAGCGGGCGTCAAGGTTTACGAAGAGTGGTTCGCAACGTCGCTCTACATGGAGGACGGAGCCTGCCGTGGGCTGGTGGCCATCGAGATGATCACCGGGGAGCTGCATCTGCTGCGTGCTAAGGCCGTGATCGTCGCCAGCGGAGGCCTCGGGAGACTCTACGAGCCGAGCACCAACGCGTTGATCTGCACGGGCGACGGATACTCGCTTGCCTATCGCGTGGGTGCGCCCTTGATGGATATGGAGATGGTGCAGTACCATCCCACGACCCTCGCGGGCAGCGGATTTCTGATGACCGAAGCCGCGCGCGGCGAAGGTGCCTACCTGCTTAACTCGTTGGGCGAGCGCTTTATGAAAAAATATGCGCCGAACAAGATGGAGCTGGCGGCGCGCGACGTCACCTCGCGTGCCGAGGCGACCGAAATCGCGGAGGGACGCGGCATCGACGGGAACGTCTTGCTCGACTTGCGCCATCTCGGCCCCGACGTAATCCTGCGCAAGCTGCCGCAGATTCACGAGATGGCCGTCGACTATCTCGGCATCGACATGATCACCGATCCGGTCCCGGTACGTCCAGGGATGCACTATCAAATGGGCGGCGTCAGAACCGACATCCACGGCGCCTCCGCGGTGCCCGGCCTCTACGCGGCGGGCGAGGTCGCCTGCGTCAGCGTGCACGGGGGCAATCGTCTGGGCGCGAACTCTCTGCTCGACACGATCGTCTTCGGGCGGCGCTCCGGAAAGGCATCGGCGGAGTACGCGAAACGAACCGCGGCGAGCACCGGTGGCGAAGATCTGTTGAAAAGCGAGCAGCAGCGTCTGCGCGATTTGCTCGCGCGGCCGTACACGGGCGACACGCCGGCGGGCCTGCGTCTCGAGCTCGCGACGATGATGGATGCGAAGGTCGGACTCTACCGCTCCGATGCCGGCTTGCACGAAGCGCTCGATGCCCTCGCAGGTTTTCGTAAGCGGTACGAGACGATCGCCGTCGGCGATAAGGGCCGCGTCTTCAATCAGGCGCTGACCTTTGCGCTCGAGCTCGGCTTCCTGCTCGATTGCGGCGAGACGATCGTTCGCAGCGCGCTCGAGCGAAAAGAGAGCCGCGGCGCGCACACCCACGTCGAACACCCCGAGCGCAACGACGTCGATTGGCTCAAACACACGATCCTCACGCGCCGCGCCGACGGAACGGCAGAGATGTCGTTCGCACCGGTCAAGATCACTCGCTGGAAGCCCGAGGTACGCACGTATTAATGCAGTTCACCATCGAAGTTGGGCGCTATAATCCCGAGGGGCTGTACTCGGATACGGCGGTTCCCGGCAAGCCGTATCCGGCCCCGTGGGATCGGTCGCCGGCGCGCCGGTATCAAACGTATACGGTAGAGCTCCCCGAACACGCGGTCGTGCTCGATGCGCTCATCGCGATCCGCGAATACCAAGACCAGTCGCTCGCCGTGCGCTGCGCCTGCCGCAGCGCCATCTGCGGATCTTGTGCGATGTGGGTCAACGGTCACGCGCACCTCGCCTGCAAGAGCAAGCTTTCGGAGTTCACGAAAGACGGCAAGACGCGCGTCGAGTCGGCGCCGTCGATGCCGGTCATTCGCGACCTCGTCTGCGACATGTCGCCGTTTTGGGACAAGCATCTCGCCGTCAAGCCGTGGCTGCAGAACAAACAGCCGCTTCCCCCGCACAATGAAGAGTACCGCGTTCCCAATGCTTCGATGGAGGAGCTGATCCAAGAGGTCAGCTGCATCAGTTGCGGCGCGTGCTTGATGGACTGCGAGTCGTTCGCGGTGAACCAGGAGTTCCTCGGGCCGCAGGCGTTGGCGCAAGCATACCGCTATGCGGCCGATCCGCGCGACGCCGAGAGCAAAGAGCGGCTGGGAGAGTACAGCAAGGACGGAGGCATATGGGACTGCACGCACTGTTACGAGTGCGTCACGCAGTGCCCAAAAGGCGTCGCTCCGTTGGAGCAGATCCTCAAGCTTCGGAAGATGGCGGTCGACGCCGGCTATACCAACAATCCCGGCACGCGGCACGCCGACGCCTTCGCCGAATCGGTCCGAGAGAGCGGGCGGCTCAACGAGCTGACGCTGATGCCGAAGTCGGTCGGCTTCTTCAACATCGTCGAGCAGTTGAAGACCCTCCCGAGCGCGTTCAATCTCATTCGCGCCGGCAAGCTTCCGCCGCTCATTCACAAAAAAATCCCCGGAGCAAATCGCATCAAAGCCATTTTCGAACGTGTCGGAGGACGGTTTAAGTGAAGGTTGCGTTCTATCCCGGCTGCGTCTCGAAGGGCGCGTGTCCGGAGCTGTATGTCTCGGCGAAAGCGATCGCCGGACCGTTAGGGTTGGAGCTCGAAGAGCTCGAACAGGCGCCGTGCACCGGAGCGGGGGTGCTCAGCGAGCAGAACCCCGAGCTCGCCGACGCGCTCAACGGTTTGACGCTCGCCATGGCGGAGAACGAGGGCGCCGATCTGATGACGATCTGCAGCACCTGTCAGGGCGTGCTCTCGAATCACAACTATCATCTCAAGAAGGATCCGGCTCGCATGGATCGCGCTAATGCGACGATCTCAGATCAGGGGTTTCGCTACGGGGGCACGACGAAGGTCAAGCATCTGCTCTGGATGCTGTTCGAAGATATCGGCATCGATCGCGTCGCGTCGGCAATCAAGCGTAAACTCACGGGGCTCAAGATCGCGCCGTTCTATGGCTGCTACATTCTGCGCCCTGCCGAGTCGCTCGGACTGCGCGAAAAACCCGAGCGCAAGACCTATCTCGAGCGTTTGATCGCGTTGGTCGGCGCCGAACCGGTCGAGTATCGCGGTGCGACGAAGTGCTGCGGCTTTCCGATGGCAACGTTCAACCGGGAGAAGGCGCTGGCGATGGGCGGCAACCACATCATCGAGGCGAAGGAGAAGGGTGCGGATCTGCTCGTCACGCCGTGTCCGCTCTGCCATCTCAACCTCGACGCTCAACAGCCCGACGCCGCTCGCGTACTCAAGAAAGAGATCGACGTACCGATTTTTCATCTCCCGCAGCTGCTGGGGTTGGCCTTCGGGATGGAACCGGCGCAACTGCGTCTCGATCACCACGTCGTTTCGACCAAAGGCGCGCTCGAAAAAATCGAACTCAAAGTTTAGCCGCTACGTTCGCGCATCGAACCTTGCGTTCGTTACGCGGCCTCGCAATCAAGCGAGGCCGCGTCTGTTTTTGGCAAGCCAAGCAAAATGATGGCGCAGTTTCTAACTCAACGTTTTTTGCGCGTCAACGCGTTAACGCCAGGAGACATGGCATAGTAGTCTAACGGCTACGGCCAACATCGGGTTCTCAACAGGCTAAACCACGCAAGCCGAACCGAATCTGCGGCCCGCACGCGACGCTCGTCGCACTCTTAGTAGTTTATTCGACGTGCCAAGATGTGTGGACTTGAGGAAGGAAGGCGACTTAACCATGAATGCCTCGAGATCGATTCAACACGCTCTTTTCGCCGGCATCGCAGTTGCGACGCTGGCTGCCTGCGGCTCGTCAACGACGGGTCCAATTTCTACTCAACAAGCGCTGGTTCCGGAGGGAAAGCCCCCTAGCGGTACCGGCGAGTTCTTAGGCTGTCCATATCCGTCGGGCGATGTTTGGCAGCAGAACATTGCCAACGCCCAGATCGATCCAAATAGCGCCGCGAACATTCAAGCCACGATCGACGGCGGCGGCGGCGGCGGTTTCAGTGCCAATGCGCCGACCACCGACGAGCTGATCAACATGGCGAACATGCGAACGCCGATCGTCAAGGTTCTGGGAAAGGTTAAATGGCACACGCCCTACTCACCATGGCCGTGGGCGTCAAACTTCTACATCGAGCCCCTGAGCGACGGCCACGCGATGGTTCTGCAAACCCAAGGGTGCTTGTATTACGAGGGCTACAACGTTTCGTACGGCAACGGGGCGTTGTCAATGTACAACGGTGGGATGTGGAATCTGAATTCCGCGTTCGTGCGGCCGGCCGCGGGTGGAATCTCGGATGCCAGCGGCATTCCACTCGGCCTGCTCGCGGTGCGCCCTGAGGAACTGAGCGCGGGGTACATCGGCCACGCGGTCGGCTGGGACGGCGTTGCCAACTCGTGGTCGCAGACGGCATGCGCTTCGCCCGCCGGGAAGACGACCTGCACCGACGACATCGTCTATAAGGGGCCGTCCGGCGATACGCCGATGCCGTACGGCGCGCACATTCGCCTCAAGGCGACCTTCGACGATTCGGGTTTTCCGAAGGAGGCAAAGGCCGTAGCCGAGGCGCTGAAGGCCTTTGGCGCGTACGCCTACGACACGGGCTGCTGCAACACGTTCTTTTTCACGAACGACTCGAACGGCGCCCCGGTCTGGACCTCGCAAGACTCCTCGGCGCTACGGAGCATTACGATCTCGAACTTCGATCGGGTCGTGGCGCCGTAGCGTCAGGCGGCCCCGGGCAGTCCCGCAGCAGCGTCATGCCGTTCGCCGCGCTGTGTTGCATAACGTAGCG
>DATAQH010000218.1:0-6257 GCA_036264815.1 Candidatus Cybelea sp. | reverse complement strand
AAGCCGTGCGCTTTTCGCAGCATGAGGAGCGTTACACCGTCGGCCGTTTCGCACCCAGTGCGACCGCCTACGAGCTCATCTTCCTCGGAACGTCTAAGGACGGGCATCACCTCGACTACGTCTACGAAGCGACGCCGCTGCATCGCGGCGCCGGCGTGTGGATCGACCGGCTGACGATCGACGGCGCGAACTACCTCCCGCGCGCCGTGCGCTTTCACACGGCGGCTCCGGGCGTCGCGGGCGACGGAGAGATCGAGTTTGGCTCCTTCGGAAGGTATTGGCTGCCGGTCGTGGCCAGTGCCAGCGCGCTGGTTGGAACGAAGCTCGCGCGCGAGCGGATCGTTTGGGGCGAATATCGGTTCCCCGAGAGCCTGCCGCCCTCGACGTTCCAGACGCCCAAACCGTTGCCGCGCCCGTCGCTGCCGGCCTTTTGAAGCTGCGGATTGCACCCGCGGCCGGCGCGGGCTTACTCGCATTTGCCGTTACGGCGCTGCTCTCGCATCTTAGACCGACACCCTATAACAACTTCGTCCTGTTGGCGCAGGCGCTGCTCTCCGGGCACGCTTGGATAGACTGGCCCGGCGCGTACATCGACGCGCTGCCGTTCAACGGACACTACTTCATCATCGAAGCGCCGCTGCCCGCGATCTTATTGATGCCGTTCGCAGCGCTGTTCGGCGGCCAAACGAATCAAACGGCGCTCGCTGCCGTCTTGGCGGGCATTACGATCGGCGCGACGTGGGAACTCGGCGAGCGCTTGGGCCTGCGCCGCTCGAGCATCGCCTGGATCTGCGCGTTCTTCTTGGCCGGGACCGATCTTCTCTGGTGCGCGATGCTCGGCGACGTCTGGTTCGTCGCGCACGTTTGCGCCTGCTGCTTCACGATGCTCGCCTTGCTGGAGCTCTCCGGTAAGCGGCGAGGTTGGCTCGTCGCGCTGTTCGCGGTCTGCGCCGTCGAGTCGCGTTTCTCGATGATCCTGGCGCTTCCGGTCTATGCGTATCTGTTGACGGCCGGTACGCCGCGCGCGCCGGCGACCCGCCGGCTCGTCGCGTTCGGCGCCGCGCTCCTTCCGGTCGCCATACTCTGGATTCTTTACAACGAGGCGCGCTGGGGGACGTGGAACGACATCGGCTACACCGCCTGGTATCACCAAGATCAGGTCGGAATGCCGACCGGCTCGCCGTTCCGCTTCGAATATCTTCCCAACGAGCTCTGGTCGTTCTTCGTGCAGCTGCCGACGCTCTTGCGCGTCTATCCGTGGCTGCGGCCGGAGTATTCCGGCGTCGCGCTGACGTGGACGTCCCCCGCGCTCGTCCTCGCGTTTCTCGCTCGTTCGCCGGGGCGCTTGGTGCTCGCGCTTTGGGCCTGCGTCGTTTTAGTGGCCGCCCCCAATCTGCTGTATTACGTCAACGGCTTCGCTCAGTTCGGAATGCGCCACGCGCTGGATTTCGAGCCTTTCTTGATCGTGCTGATGATGCTCGGGGTTCGCGAACGCTTTCCGCGTTGGGGCTATGCGCTCGCGGCTTATTCGATTACCGCGGGGCTCTGGGGCTGCTGGTACTGGCTGACCTTCATCCGTACCGCATCGTAGGCTTCGCGCATCTCTTGGGCTCGCGCGATCGGCGCCCCGCAGGTCACGCCGACGCACACGTAGGCGGCCGGCTGCGGCGGGAGATTCTCCGCCTCGGCTTGCGCGGGAGTTAGCGTGCGGATCGAGAGAAACGGCGAGGGCAGACGCAGTGCGGCTTCGCGGAAGGAATCGGTAGCTGGCGGATCCCCCGCGATGCGAACCGCGATCTCCGGTGCAAGGTACCTCGCGAGCGCGCGGGCGTACGTAGCGCCGAAGGTCCCGGCGTGCTCGGCGACCGGCGCAAAGAACGCGAGGGTCGCGCCGGCGCGTTCGCGACCGTCTACCGAACCGCCCATCGATTGCAGGCGCAGCAAGCACTCAGCGAAGAGGCCGTTGTCGACGATCGGGCGGTCCTCTATCGCGAGATTCCCGAGCCGTTCGTCCGACTTGCGCCGATCGTAGAAGCCGCCGCCTGGCGCGCCGAAGTGTTCGATCGTGGTTTGCGCGACCGCTTGCGCTCGCACGAAGAAGCGCTCTTCGCCGGAGATCTCGTGCGCGTCGAGCAGCGCGCGGCAATAGGCGACGTGATCGGTGAGAAGGCCGCGTACCTCTGGCGCGCCGCCGGGAACGAGAACGTGGTACAGAAGTCCGTCGGGCCCGACGAGCCGCTCCGCGACGGCGTCGAGCGTCGCGTTCGCCTGCGCGAGCAGGGCGTCGTCGTCTAGCGCGCGCGAGACCAGGCAGAGCGCGCCCGCGAGCGCACAGGTCCAGTTCGTATACGACGTGCGGTCGACGAAGGGCGACGCGAGCGCGCGGCGTTGCTCGAGCGCAAGTGCGTAGTACTCTTCGTCGGCGTCCTGACTGCCTGCGTAGAGCTGGGTCTGCTCGTCGCGCAGCATCTGCTGGACGTAGTTCGTCGCTGAGACGAGCGTCTCGCGGAATTCGTCGTTGCGCGCGAAGAGGACGAGCTCCGCCAGCACGCGCAGCAGCCCCGCGTGATCCTCGGCCATCTTTTCGAAGTGCGGCACGCTCCAGTCGCGCGTCGTCGAGTAGCGAAAGAAGCCGCCTTCGACGTGATCGTACGTTCCGCCGCGCGACATCCCGAGAATCGTTCGGGCCACCATTTCGTACCAGCGCGGCTCGCCGGTCGCACGCCACTGCACGAGCAGAAACTCGAGCGACTCGGCTTGGGGGAACTTCGGTTCTTCGCCGAAGCCGCCGTACTGTTGGTCGTAGCCGGCCTCGAGCGCTTCCAAGAGATGTGCGATCGGTGCGCCGCTAAGTTCTTGGCTCGAGCCTTCCGCGGTGCGGCTTTGGGTCTGGGGTGCGGGCAGCTCGTCGATCTCAATTTTATGTTCGCTGTAGAAACGCGCGATCTCGTCGAGCGCACGCCGCATCTGGGCGGGCGGAAGGTAGGTCGCGCCGGTCAGCGTTCGCCCGCTGGGAGTCAGAAAGGCCGTGGTCGGCCAGCCGCCCATGTTGTAGCGCGAGTTGACGTCGGGACGCTTGTCGTTGTCGACCCGAATCGGCACGAAGCGGCGATTGATCGTCTCGATGACGGCGGGGTCGGAGTACGTCGTTTCGTCCATGACGTGACACCAGTGGCACCACACGGCCGAAATCGAGAGAAGAATCGGGCGATCCTCGGCCGCGGCGCGCGCGAACGCGTCCGCGCTCCATCCCATCCAGTCGATTTCGCCGGCCCGATTCGGGCGCGGCGAAAAGCGAAACTCACTCATCGGGTTCGGCGGCTCCGCGCAGGAACGACGTCAGGTAGAACAAGGCCAGCAACGCATACAGCGCCAGCGCGACGATGCCTGCCGAGCGCAGGGCAAGGACGTACGCCACAATGAAGAACCCGGCAAACGCCAAACTGATGAGCGCGTAGCGGACGTGCGTCGCTGGGTTCATCCCGTAGACTTCGCGATCGTAGTAGCCGCCGCCGCGCGCGCTATTGCGCCACGCGCCAAGCGCGATTCCCAGCGCCAAGACGATACCGATCGCATCGTAGATCACGCCCTCTAAGGGTAGCGCGATGCGGCGTCGAACGCCAACTCGCCATGGCCGTCAAGCGCGCCGGAGCGGCACCCGGCTCTCTCCAGACCTATCGCAAGAAGCGCGACTTCAAGCAGACGCCCGAACCGAGCGGCCGCAAGGAGAAGCCGCGCAAGGAGCTCCGCTTCGTCGTGCAGATGCACCGCGCGACGCGGCTGCACTATGACTTTCGCCTCGAGGCGGGCGGTGTGCTCGCTTCGTGGGCCGTTCCCAAGGGGCCGACGCTGGTTCCGCTGGATCGCCGGCTCGCGATGCACGTCGAGGATCACCCGCTCGACTATCGCGACTTCGAGGGGACGATACCGGGCGGCCAGTATGGGGCCGGCAGCGTCATCGTTTGGGATAATGGAACCTACACGCTTGTCGAAGGGACCGATCCGGCCAAAGAGATCGCCAACGGCAAGATCAAGTTCGTTCTGCACGGCAAGAAGCTGCGCGGCGAGTTCACGCTGGTCAAAATCAAGCCGCGCGAAGACGAGCACGGCGACCCCTGGCTGCTCCTGAAGGATCGCGACGAGCACTCCGATCCCAAGTACGATCCGGCAGCGCATCCCGAATCGGTCAAGAGCGGCAAGACGCTTGCGGAGATCGCAGCCGATCCTCGTGCGCCCACGTGGCAATCGAAGCCGTCGAGACATGCAGCCGCGCCGCGCCGAAGCTCGAGCGTCAAGCGCGATCCGCTGCCGCAGGTCAAAGGCCTGATGCTTGCCACGCTGGTCGACGCGCCGTTCGACGATCCCGAGTGGCTCTTTGAGATCAAATGGGACGGCTATCGCGCGCTCTGCACGATCGAAGACGGCAACCTCTCCGTCGTCTCTCGTAACGGGCTCGATATGCTGCAGCGCTTTCCCTCTCTGGCGGAGCTCTCGACCTCGTTTGCGAGCTCGCCGGTGATGGTCGACGGAGAGATCGTTAGCCTCGACGCACACGGACGCTCCGCATTTCAGCGACTGCAAGAGTCGCAGAAAAAGCCGGTAGGCCTCACGTTTGCGGCCTTCGATCTCCTCTACGCCGACGGCGTCGACATGCGCTCGACGCCGCTCGAAGAGCGCAAAGCGCTGCTCGAGCGTTTGATTCGCGACGAGGGCATCGCGCTTTACTCAAAGCACGTCGTCGGCAGCGGGAAAGAACTCTTCGGCATCGCGCGGCAGCGCAATCTCGAAGGAATCATCGGCAAGCGCCGCCGGTCGACGTATCAGGAGCGGCGCAGCCGAGACTGGGTCAAGATCAAGACCGGCAACGAGCAAGAGTTCGTCGTCGGCGGCTGGACGGAACCCAAGGGCAGCCGCAAGGGATTCGGCGCGCTGCTGCTCGGCGCGTACGAGGGCAAAAAGCTGCGGTACGTCGGTTCGGTCGGTACGGGCTTTTCTGCGAAAGTGCTGGCCGAACTACACGCGCGGCTGGTGAAAATCGAACGAAAAACGTCGCCCTTCGTCAACGAAGTCGACGCGAACGCGCCGGCGCATTGGACCGCACCGAAGCTGGTCGTCGAAGTGCGATTCGCGGAGTGGACGCGCGACGGCTATCTGCGCCAGCCGGCTTACACCGGGCTGCGGCTCGACAAACAGCCCGGCGAGGTCGTCGCCGAGATACCGCGAGAGCTGTGAGCGCGTCGCAGCGGCACGAGGTCGTGGTGGGAACCAAGACGCTCTCCCTTTCGAATCTCGACAAGGTGCTCTGGCCGCGCGACGGTTACGCAAAGCGCGATCTGATCGGCTACTATCAAGGCATCGCCGCGCACGCGGTCGCGCACTTGAAGAATCGTCCGCTTACCGTCCAGCGCTACCCCAACGGGATCGACGGCGCGACCTTCTTCGAAAAGCAGATGCCCAAGGGCATGCCGGACTGGATCGAGCGCGTTACCGTTCCGACCCCGGGAGGAACTCGCCGCGAGGTCACCTTCCCATTGTGCAACGACGAACCGAGCCTCGTCTACTTCGCGAATCTGGCCGCGATCGTGCTCCACGTGTGGACCTCGGCGCTGCCGGATCTCGAGGAGCCCGAGTTCGTGCTCTTCGATCTCGACCCGGGTGAGAAGTGCACGCTCGCGACGCTCGCCAAGGTGACGCTGACGATTCGCGATCTCCTGGCCTCCGTCGGGCTCAAATCGCTAGTCAAGACCACCGGCGGCTACGGCCTCCACCTCGTCGTGCCGTTGGCCGCCGGCTACTCGTACGAGACCGCGAAACTCTTTGCGGAGATCGTCGCGCGCCGGGCCGCCGCCCAGTGCGAGGGCTCGGCGACGCTTCAGCGTACGATTGCCAAGCGTCCCCAAGACGCCGTCTATATCGACTACGTGCAAGTCGGCCTCGGTAAGACGATCGTCGCGCCGTACTCGGTGCGGGCGCGCGACGGGGCGCCCGTCTCGACGCCCCTGCAGTGGGAGGAAGTCGAGGCGGCCGCCCGGCGCCGGTCGCCGGCGTTGCCGGCCGACGAGTTCGCGAAGTATACGATTCGGACGGTTCCGGCACGCTTGGCTCGCGAGGGGGACTTGTGGGGACGCAAGCACTGGAAGAAGCAGCGGCTCGAGGGCCCGAGCGGCAAAGCCGCTCGCTTATGGGCAGATAGCGCCCGGGGGTAGCAAACGGGCGGGCGCCTTGGGTAGAATAGTCGGGCTATGGCGCATGCAATT
>DATAQH010000175.1:0-3059 GCA_036264815.1 Candidatus Cybelea sp. | reverse complement strand
CGTGGCGCAGCGACGCATTGAGCGCCGGATCCAGCCGCGCGGATTCGGGAACGCGCGTGTCGTGCGCGGCGGTAACGATCGCGTTGAGGTTGCGTTCGAAAATACGCGCGCCGATGACGAGATCGGCGACCTTGCGCTCTTCGCGAACCTTCCAGTTGACGAACTCTTCGATATCGGGATGATCGGCGTTGAGCACGACCATCTTCGCGGCGCGGCGCGTCGTGCCGCCCGATTTGATCGCACCGGCGGCGCGATCGAAAACTTTGAGGAATGACATCAAGCCGCTCGACGTGCCGCCGCCGGTGAGCTTTTCGCCCGCCGCGCGCAGCTTCGAGAAGTTTGCGCCGCTGCCGCTGCCGCCCTTAAAGATGCGCGCTTCGCGCAGCACGCCGTCGAAGATTCCGCCGTCGTTGACGAGATCGTCTTCGATGCCGAGAATGAAGCACGCGCTGACCTGCGGGTGCGTAAAGGTATCTGCCGAGGCTTTGGGCATCTGATCGCCGGCGTCGACGTACCAATGCCCTTGCGCCGGTCCGGAGATACCGTACGCCCAGTGCAGCCCCGTGTTGAACCACTGGGGCGAGTTCGGGGCGCCGATTTGGCGCGCCAGCATCGCGCACATCTCGTCGTGGTAGATCTGTGCGTCGTTTTCCGTGTCGAAGTAGCCGTGCTTCCAGCCCCAGTAGGTCCAGCAGCCGGCCATCCGGCCAAAGACCTGACGGGCGTCGCGCTCCGGGCCGAACTGATCGTTGCGAGAGAGGGCATCGAGGGCGGTGCCGTCGGCGACCGAGCGCGAGAGCCACTCCGGTACGCCCTCTTCTTCGACGCGCACCGTGCGCGTGGGCACCCCTGCCTTGCGGCAGTACTTCTGAGCGAGCACGTCGACTGCGACCTGGCTCCACACGGCCGGGACCATCACGTCTTTGGCCTCAAAGATCACCGAGCCGTCCGGATTGACGATCTTGGAGGTGCGCGGTTCAAAAATGACGCCCGCATAAGGGTCGCCGGGGGCAGAGTAGGTGCGCGAAAACTTCATACGTGGCTCCTCGATTCTTCCTCGATGATATCGAACACGCGTTCGAACGAAATAGCTTCGGGTCGCGCGGGTTGGTTACCTATTGTGGCATATCGAGCTTGAAACCACAAGATATGGGGGTCGTCGGTGAAATCCTTGTGCAGCCGCTGTGGTTAGACGCGACTCCCTGTGGACAGGGGGTGAGCTAAGCGGGCGAGCATGAGGACCGCATGTGGAGAGTCCCGAGGATACCGGGGATAACCCCTGCAAAACGCCTGCCATGTTCGGTCCTGACCGCTTCGCTCCGCGACTCTACGATGTGACCCACGAGGAGCTGGAGGCGGCGGGCATCCGCGGCCTGATCGTCGACCTCGACAACACCTTGCTCGGCTTTCGGGAGACCGAACTCGGCCACGAGCACGTCTCCTGGGTCGCGCGGGCGCACGACCGTGGTTTCCGCATCGTCATGCTCTCGAACAACTTTTCGGAACGGGTGACGGGGCTGGCGGCGCGCCTTGAGGTCGAATGTATTCCCAATGCGCTCAAACCGTTGCCGTTCGGCTTCCTGCGTGCCAAGCGCCGTCTGCAGATGAGCCGGCGCGAGATTGCGGTCGTCGGGGATCAGCTTTTCACCGACGTCCTCGGCGGCAAGCTCTGCGGCCTCTACACGATCTTGACCGAGCCGATCGAGCTCAAGGACTTTGCGGTGACCCGAGTCTTCCGTTTCTTCGAGCGCATCATGCTGCGGGGCCGGCGATGATGAAGCTCGCGCTCATCGGCGATCCGGTCGAGCACAGTGCGAGCCCGTCGCTGCAGCGCGGGTTCCTCGAAGAGGCCGGCATCGACGGCGAGTATCTCGCGATCCGCGTCCCGCCGGGTGACGGCGAGCGCACGATCCAGCGGCTGCGCGGAGACGGCTTTACCGGCTGCAACATCACCTATCCGCTCAAAGCGGAAGCCTTCGAAGCCTGCGAGGCGCTTACCGATGAAGCGCGGCGCGCCCAAGCCGTCAACACGATTTTCTTCGGTCGCCAGACGCTCGGCACGATCACCGACGGGATCGGTGCGCGAACCGCGATCGAAGCGCTGCTCGACGAGCCGGTTGCGCTCAAACGAATCGGCGTGCTCGGTTACGGCGCGACCGCGCGAGCGATTCTTGCCGAGCTGCACGACACCGACGCCTACACGTTCGTTTGGGGGCGCGATTCCGATCGCGTGCGCTCGGCGTGCGATATCTTCGAAGCGCGTCCGTGGCCGCCGGGGAATCCGCCGGAAATCGTCGTGAGCACGCTGCCGCCGGACGCGCGCCTGCCCGACGAGCTCGTGGAACAGTTGCGCGGTGCCGATCTCGTGATGGACACGAACTATGGACCGCGAGCGACCTTGGGTCGCCAGCTCGGGCGGGAAGTCGTCGCCGGCGATGCGATGCTCGAGGCGCAAGCGCGCGCGAGCTTCGATTTCTGGCTCGCGCACGTCGACCGCGTTGCCAATACCTAGCGGCAAACGTGTACGTACCCCCACTCTTTGAGGTCACCGATCGACGTTGGATGCTCGAACTCATCGAGCGCTATCCGTTCGGGATGCTCGCGACCGCCGATGCGGAGTATCCGCGGGTTTCGCACCTGCCGCTCATCGCGCAAGAGCGAGGCGATGAACTGTGGATTGTCGGACACGTCGCACGTGCGAACCCGCACGCGCAGTCGATTCGCAATGGCGTGCCGGCCACGATCGTCTTTGAAGGACCCCATGCCTACATTTCGGCGGCGTGGTACGAAGCGCCGTACGAAACCGTACCGACGTGGAACTACAGCGCCGTGCACGTGAACGGACGGCTTGCGGAGTACGATACGTGGACGGCCGTCAAGCTCTTGAGTGAAAAAATGGAGCGCGGAAAGCCGGACCCATGGGAGCCGGCGCGACTCACCGTCGAGTATCGAGAGAGCCAGCTGCGCGGAATCGTTGCTTTCGAGATACGAGCCGAGAAAGTCTACGCAAAGGCGAAGTTAAGTCAAAATCGCACAATGGCGGACCGCCTTCGCGTTAT
>DATAQH010000073.1:0-10115 GCA_036264815.1 Candidatus Cybelea sp. | reverse complement strand
GCGACGCTCTCCGCCGCGATCACCATGCCGCTCGTGCCGCTGCCGCCGCAATCGGCGCACCACTCCTGGGACGATCTCGTGGAGATCATGGCACGGCTGCGCATGGGATGCCCCTGGGATCGCGAGCAGACGCACCGAACGCTGGTGCCCTATTTGATCGAGGAGACGTTCGAAGTCGTCGAAGCGATCGAAGGAGCGCAGCTCGACGCGCTCTGCGAAGAGCTCGGCGACTTGCTGCTGCAGATTCTTTTTCACGCGCAGCTGGCGACCGAGGTTGGAAAGTTCAGCATCGCCGACGTCGTCGACGCGCTCTCCAACAAGATGGTGCGACGGCACCCGCACGTCTTCGGCGACGCCGTCATCGAAGACGTCGACGCACAGTGGCGAAATTGGGAAAAGCTCAAGGCGCTGGAAAAGACCGGACGCGAGCGCAAGAACCGGCTCGACGGAATCCCCAAGCAGCTGGGGGCGTTACAACGGGGACAGCGGATGCAGGAAAAGGCCGCGCGCGTTGGTTTCGACTGGCCGGACGTGACCGGCATTCTGGAAAAACTCACCGAGGAGCTGCAGGAGCTCGCCGAAGCGCGACGCCAACCGCAGGACGATCCTCACGTACGCGAAGAGCTGGGCGACGTCTTCTTCACCCTCGTCAATCTCTCTCGCGCGCTAGGCATCGACGCCGAAACGGCGGTGCGCGAGGCAAACGAAAAGTTTTATCGGCGTTTCTCCTTCATGGAAGAGCACGCCGGTAAAGCGGGAAAGCAGCTCTCGGATCTCTCGCTCGACGAACTCGAGGAGCTATGGAAACTGGCGAAAACCTGACAGCCGCACTGCGCCTGCGCATGGGAGCACACGACGCACACTATGGCGGCAATCTCGTCGACGGCGCGCGCATGCTCGCGCTCTTCGGCGACGTTGCGACCGAGCTGCTGATTCGCCTGGACGGCGACGAAGGGCTCTTTGCCTCCTACGACAGCGTCGAGTTCCTGGCGCCCGTCTTTGCCGGTGATTACGTCGAGGTGAGCGGGACGATCGTCAACGTCGGAAAAACGTCGCGCCGCATGGAGTTCGAAGCGCGCAAGGTAATCGCCGCGCGCCCCGACGTCAACGAGAGCGCCGCCGACCTGCTCGAAACGCCGGTCGTCGTCTGCCGTGCGACCGGGACCTGCGTCACGCCGCGCAAGAAAAAAAGAAAATAAAGGAAAAGCGGAGAGCGCGGGGCCGGGAAACCGAGAAGCCGCTCGTCGCTCCACATCCATGTTCCGCTCCTGCTGCGGCACTTTTTCGAGAAAACAAAGTTTTGAAGCGGCCATCCATGGCCGGCTCGAAAAAGTTGCAGCCTTCTCGGCTCCCCGGCCCCGCGCTCTCCGCTTTTCGGCGAGCGACGCAGGGTTGCGGTGTTAGACGAGGCGTTCGTGGGTTTTGCGTTTCCAAACGAACTCGTAGTAGCTGAACTGCAGCGCTAAAACGACGCAATACGAGACCGGGTAGCCCAGCCATATGCCGTCGAGGCCGATGCGGTGCATCAAGAAGAACGCGACCGGTACTTCGACGCACCAGATCGCGAAGACGCCGTTGATCGTCGGCCAGAGCACCGAACCGCTGCCGCGCATCAGGCCGGACAGCACCGCGGAGTTTCCAAAGAGCAAATAGCCCCAGAGCGTGATCATCAAGAGCTGGTGGGCGATATCCAGCGTATGACGGTCGGTAATGAACCAGCCGAGAATCGCCCACGCAAAGACGTAACAAAGCGCGATGATGCAGCCCCCGACGACGTAGTTCAATCCGACCGCCGAACGAACGACGCTGCCGAGCTTATCCTCGCGGCGCGCCCCGATGCACTGCGCGCCGAAGATCGACGCCGCGATGCCGATCGAGATCGCCGGAAACTGCACGTAGCCGACGACCTGGTTCACCGCGCCGTACGCTGCGGTCGCGTCGGATCCAAAACGGTTCACGAAGGAGATCACGGCGAGTTCGGCCAGCGAGACCATCATCACCTGGATGCCGGTCGGCACGCCGATGCGAACGACCGCGCCGAGAATCTTCCAATCGATCCGCATATCGGAGAGCGTCTCGCGATCGAACTTGAGCGGATGATCTTTGCGCGCGAGATAAAAGAGCAGCCACCCCAGCGCCGCGCTGTTGGCGATCAAACCCGAGACCGCCGCGCTGACCACACCGAGCTTGGGCAGGCCCAGCGCGCCGACAATGAAGAGCGGGGTCACCGCAATCGCGAGCAGACTCGAGACGAGCAGCGTGTAAAAAGGCGTCGTTGAGTCGCCCGTGCCGCGTAAGATCGTCACGTAGACGAAATAGAAAAAGAAGATCGGCATCGTCAGGAAGACTACGCGCGCGTACGCGTCCGACTGCGGGAGAATATCGGCCGGCGTCGCCAGCCACTTTAGGACGATCGGCGATCCGAACGCGCCGAGAATCGCGACGATGATGCCCAGGTAAAGGGCCGCACCCAGCACCGTGCCGGCGATCTTCTTGACCTTGTGCAGGTCGCGCGCCCCGTAGGCTTGACCTACCAGCACGCTGCTGCCGCTCGACACGCCGAAGACGAACGAAAAAAGCAGAAAGACGATCGGGAAGACGGCCGAGACTGCGGCGAGCGCGTGCGTCGAGATCAAGCGGCCGATCCAGATGCTCGCCATCGTCTGGGATGCCGACTGCAAAACGTTGCTCAGCATCAGGGGTACGAGAAAGACGAGGAGGATCTGCCACATTGGCTTGCCCTCCTCGAAGATGTTGACCCCGCGGTGCGCCGTTCGCGCTTGCGCCAATGGGAAACCCCTTATTCTTGCGCGAGCACTTCGTAAATTTTCTTGCGGGTTTCGTCGAGCAGCTCGCGCACGCGCTCGACGGTCTCCGGCTTGGAAGAATAACTCATTTGAGAGACGGCGTGCATTAAACGATCGGCCGCCTCGCGCATCTGCGCCCGCGCGTCGCCCGTGCCCTCTTCCTCCTCGTCGGCTTCGAAAAACCGGCCGATGTCGGCCGCGCGCTCTTCCAGCATCTTTCTTCCTTTTTCGGTAAGCTCGTAGATGCGCCGATCGCCCTCTTCGCGTCCGGAGATGAGGCCCGCCGCTTCGAGTGCGGCCAGCAGCGGGTAGACCGAACCGGCCCCACCGCCCCACCCCTTCTCCCGAATGACTCGGATCAGTTCGTAGCCGTGGCTCGGCATCTCGGCCAGCAATTTAAGCAGGGCAAACTTCAGGATTCCCCGCCGAAATCGGCGCATGCCGTGCCGGGGCTTCTCCCATCTGTGCATGTCTACACAGTATTCGATATATCGCGATACTGTCAACCCTGCGTCGACCGCCCCTCGCCAACCCTTCGACAACCCTTCGACAAGCTCAGGGTGACACCGGAAGCTCAAGTGACACCGGAACCTCAGGGTGATACTGGACGGCAAGCGAAAAACTCGGGGCGGCGCCGAAAGAGCGGTTCGTGCGGCTAGATAAGTTCATGAAGGTGTCGCGGCTGGCCAAACGGCGCAGCGAGGCCCACGAGGCGCTCGAGCACGGGCGAATTACGCGAGAGGGCCGGCCGCTCAAGCCCGGCTACCAGGTGAAGCCCGGCGACGTCCTCCAGATTCACTACGCGACGAAGTTCGTCACCGTTCGCGTCCGCGAGGTGCCGCTGCGCGTCACGCCCGCGGTCAAGGCCGCCGATCTGTACGAGATCGTCGACTCCCGAAAGGACGAGGCCGAGTGGCTATAATCTCGGCCGATACGAAGGACGCCCTCGCGCGAGAGCTTCCGAGCGAGCGGCACTGCCGCGAGGCGCTGCTGGTTTCGCTCGCCCTCTACGGCGGCGCCGGCGAGGAGTTCGTGACCCACCGCAACTCGGTCGCACGCCTTTTCTGGTCGCTTCTTGACGAACGGAAGCTCTACCCGATCGAAGCGCGGGCGCCCACCCGGCTCGCGCGCCTGCCGACCTTTGCGGTGGCGCTGCCGGACCGCTTACGGGAAATTCCGGCCAAGCCGGTCTACAAGTGCGACCGGCTCGTCGAGTTGCGCGCGGCCTTCTTGGCCTGCGGGTCGCTGGCCGCGGGTGCCCGGGGATACCATCTGGAGTTCGTCGTTCGCGACGAGCTGGTCGCGCAACGTTTGGCGTGGACCCTCCGCAGCAACGGCGTTCCCGCCAAAGAGGCGCGCCGGAAGAGGCGCGTCGTGCTCTACCTCAAGGATTTCGATGCGATCGCCGAACTGCTCACGCGCATCGGCGCGTTTACCGCCGTGCTCCAGCTCGAGGACGTACGCGCGTTGCGGGAGACCAAAAACCGCATCCACCGCCTGGTTAATACCGAAGCGGCGAACCTGCAGCGCAGTGCGGCGGCGGCGGCCGAGCAGCGGCGCATCATCGAGTTGGTCGCCAACGCGTACGGGCTGCCCGCGCTCTCGCGGCCGTTGCGCGAGCTGGCAGAGCTGCGCCTGCGTCATCCCGACGAATCGTTGGCCGAACTCGGCCGCCGCTGCAATCCCCCCATCGGGAAGCCCACGGTGAGCAGTCGCTTCGGCGCGCTAACCCGGTTGGCCGACTCCCTGCGCGGCGTGCAGGGGAGCCCCAGAGCGGTCGGGTAACGGCGCTGCATGCGCATCGGAATCAACGGCTTCGGCCGCATCGGACGGAACTTTACAAAGGCGCTCGTCGAACGCCATCCCGAGATCGAGATTGCCGCCGTCAACGATTTGATCGACGCCAAAGAGTGCGCCCACCTCTTCAAGTACGACAGCAACTACGGCATCTACGGCGGGGACGTCGGCTCGGCGGATTCGACGCTGGAGATCGACGGGCGGCGTATCCGCGTCTTCGGCGAGCGAGACCCGGGCAAGCTGCCGTGGCGAGATCTGGGAGTCGACGTCGTCGTCGAGTCTACCGGCCTCTTCACCGACGCCGCCAAAGCCCGCGCGCACATCGACGCCGGCGGAGCGAAAAAAGTCGTTATCTCCGCCCCCGCCAAGGGCGAGGACATCACGATCGTCCTCGGCGTCAACGACCGCAACTACGACCCCGAAAAGCACAACATCATCTCCAACGCGTCGTGCACGACGAACTGCTTGGCCACCGCCGTCAAGCCGATCGTCGACGAACTCGGCTGGGTCAAGGGCTTCATGAACACGATTCACTCGTACACGAACGACCAGAACGTCCTGGACGGCCCGCACCGGGATCTACGGCGCGCACGCAACGCCGCGACGAACATCATTCCGACGTCGACGGGTGCCGCCAAGGCACTCTACCTGACGATCCCGCAGGTCGAGGGGACCTTCGACGGCTTCTCGCTGCGCGTTCCGACGCCGACGGTCTCGATGATCTATTTGGTCGCGCAGACGAAGCGTCCGACGACCAAGGACGAGCTCAACGCGCTGCTCCGGCGTGCAGCCGAAGGCGAGCTGAGCAAGTACGTCGCGTACACCGAGGAAGAGCTCGTGTCGAGCGACTTCAAAAAGAATCCAAACAGCTCGATCATCGATGCGAAGCTCACTAATGCCAACGGCGATCTCGTCCAAATCGCCGCCTGGTACGACAACGAGTGGGGCTATTCGTGCCGTCTCGCCGAGCTGACGGCAATGGTGGGTTCGGCGATTCCCGCCACAGCGTAGGGATCGTCTCCCCCGAGTGCCGTTTCGTAGGCTCCAAGACCTCGACGTTGCGGGTAAGCGGGTGATCGTGCGCGAGGATCTCAACGTGCCGATCTCCGAGGGAACGATCGGCGACTACGGGCGGATCGACGCCGCGCTGCCGACGCTGCGCTGGCTCGCGCAGCACGGCGCGAAGACGATCGTTCTCTCCCATCTCGGACGGCCCGAGGGAAAGCCGGATCCGGCACTCTCGCTGGCGCCCGTCGCACGCGCGCTCTCGCAGCGCCTCGGCGCGAGCGTGGCGTTCGCTCCCGACTCCGTCGGCGAAGCCGCCGAACGAGCCGTGGCGCAGATGCACGACGGCGATATCCTCCTGCTCGAAAACGTACGCTTTCACCCCGAAGAGGAACGCAACGATCCCGCCTTCGCGCAGCGCCTCGCATCGCTGGGCGATCTCTACGTCGACGATGCCTTTGCCACGGCGCATCGCGCGCACGCATCGACCGAAGGGATCGCGCACGTTCTTCCGAGCGCTGCAGGCCTGCTCATGGAAGCCGAACTCCGCGCGCTCTCCGCGATCGTCGAGCATCCGGCCAAGCCGTTCGTCTGTGCGATCGGCGGCGCCAAGATCAGAGACAAGCTGGCTATGCTCGAACACTTGTGCCTGCTCGTGGATGCGTTCTGCATCGGGGGCGGCATGGCCAACACGCTGTTGGCGGCGCAAGGGGTCGACGTCGGGAAATCTCTGCGCGACGACGATCTCGCCCCGGCGCAACGCTTCTTGACCCTCGCCCAGGAACGCCACGTCGCGGTCGGGCTGCCGGTCGACGCCGTCGTTGCGCCTTCTCTCGACGCGCCGGAGCGCGCACGCGTCGTCGCGATCGGGCGCGTCGGAGAGGAGATGATTCTGGACATCGGCCCGGCGAGCGCACGGGCCTACGCCGTAACGATCGAAAGCGCGAAGACGATCGTCTTCAACGGGCCGATGGGCGTGTACGAGAGACCGGCCTACCGCCAAGGCACGCAAGTCGTCGGCGAAGCGATCGCCCGGGCGACCGCGGCCGGGGCGACCAGCGTCGTGGGCGGCGGCGACGCCGCCGCAGCGGCCAACCTGTTGGGCTTTGCTTCGAAGGTGACGTACGTTTCGACGGGCGGCGGCGCGACGCTCGAGTTCCTGGAAGGCAAGACGCTGCCGGGAGTTGCCGCGCTTGAGCAATAGCGCGCGGCCGCCGCAAACGATCCTCGCCGGAAACTGGAAGATGCACAAGACCGCCGCCGAGACGGCCGCCTTCTTCGACGCCTTCCTTCCCCGGGTCGCAGACGTTCCTGCGAAGATCGAAATCGTCGTGGCGCCGCCTTTTACTTCGCTCCCGCTCGCGTCGTCGCGCGTAGTCGGGACGCGCGTACGGCTGGGCGCGCAGACGATGCACTGGGAACTGCAAGGCGCGTTCACGGGCGAGATCAGCGCTCCGATGCTGCTCGAGTTTGGCGTCAGTTACGTCATTTTAGGACACTCCGAGCGGCGAGCCTATTGCGGTGAGAACGATCGCACGGTGAACTTGAAGGTACGCACCGCGCTCGCGCAGGGGCTCACGCCGATCGTTGCCGTCGGCGAAACGTCCCAGGAGCACGATGCGGGAGAGACCGACCAGCGCGTCATCAGCCAAACGCGGGACGCATTTGCCGGCATTGCGCCGGAAGATCTCGCAAAGGTCGTCGTCGCGTACGAGCCGATCTGGGCGATCGGGACCGGCAAGAATTGCGATCCGCGCGAAGCCGATCGCGTTATGGGGACGATTCGCCGCTGCGTCGCCAACCTTGCCGGCGTACCGATTCTCTATGGCGGAAGCATGAACGCGGCAAACGTCGCCGCGTATATCGCGCAGCCGCAGATCAACGGAGGACTGATCGGCGGTGCGTCGCTCGACCCCGAGGGCTTCGCCTCCCTGATCGCGCACGCGCAATGAGCTACCGGCCCGTCGTGCTCGCCGTGCTCGACGGTTGGGGCTGCCGCGACGAAACGCACGGCAACGCGATCGCGGCAGCGAATCTGCCGAACTGGCGGCGGCTCTTCGAGCAGTATCCGCACACGACGCTTTGCGCCTCCGGCGAGTCCGTCGGATTGCCCAAAGGGGTCATGGGCAACAGCGAGGTCGGCCATCTCAATCTCGGCAGCGGCCGCGTCGTGCCGCAGGGCGTGACGTTGATCGATGCCGCAATCGCCTCGGGCGAGTTTGCGCGCAACCAGACCCTGCGCGCGGCGCTCGCGCACGCCGCGGAGAACAAAGGAACGCTTCACCTCATGGGGCTGCTCTCCGACGGACGAGTGCACAGTTCGATCGTACACCTCTTCGCAATAATCGATGCCGCCGCCGCGGCGAACGTGCCGTTTACCGTTCATTGCTTTCTCGACGGCCGCGATACTCCGCCTCGCTCCGCGGCGCGCTACGTCGGGATGCTCGAGAGCAAGCTCTCGGCGGTTGGACGCAATGGCGCGATCGCGAGCGTTACGGGCCGCTATTATGCGATGGATCGCGACCGGCGCTGGGAACGGACGCAGCGCGCGTACGAACTTCTGGCCCGCGGCGACGCACGGCACCGGTGCGGCGATGCGCTCGCGGCGGTAGCGGAGGCCTACGCACGCGGCGAGGACGACGAGTTCGTTGCGCCGACGATCGTCGGCCAGTCTCGCCCGATCGAGGATGGCGACGCCTTCGTCTTCTTCAACTTCCGTCCGGATCGCGCGCGGCAGCTGACGACCGCTTTTGACGCCGGAACGACGCAGTATTACCACGACCCCCTCGACGCATTCATACCAAAGGCGTACCGGCGTCCGTACTTCGCGACGATGACGAAGTACGACGAGAACTATACCAATCCGGTGCTCTTCGGGCCGCGTCCGCAGTACGAGACCTTCGGCGACGTCATCGCGCAGGCCGGACTACGGCAGCTTCGTCTAGCCGAGACGGAGAAGTACGCGCACGTCACCTATTTCTTCAACGGCGGCCGCGAAGAGCCGCTGCGGGGCGAGGAGCGCGAGCTGATCCCTTCGGACCGTTCCGTTGCGACCTACGATCTGGCGCCGGCGATGCGAGCGGATGCCATCACCGACGCGGCGCTGGAAGCAATCGCGGGCGGCCGCTACGACGCAATCGTGATGAACTACGCCAACGCCGATATGGTTGGACATACCGGCAGATGGGAAGCGACGATCGCGGCGGTCGAGGTGCTCGACGAATGTCTAGCGAGGCTGGCCGACGCGACCCTGCGCGCGGGCGGCCTGCTGGCCGTTACGGCGGATCACGGAAACGCCGAACAAGAGCTCGACGAAGAGAACAACCCGATCACCGCCCATACAACCAACGCGGTCCCGTTCGTGCTGATCGGCAAAGGCCTTCACGGCGGGCTCTCCGGCGGAGGAAAACTCGGCGACGTTGCCCCGACGCTGCTGCATCTCATGGGGCTAACGATTCCGCCGCAGATGACCGGCGTCGACCTTCTGCGCGGGTGACGCCGGCGCGATGATACCCGCGACGATCGTCGGGGTCTGGGCGGCCGAAGCGGTGCCCGCACCCAAGAGAACGTGGGTCCCCGCGACGCCGTTGGCCGAACCCGCGCATTACTTCCTGGTTGTATCCAAGGGCAGCGACGGCCGGATCGGCGCTTTTATTCGCAATCCCGAGTTCAACAGCGGCGGCGCGCTCGGCACGCTCTTCGACCTTCCGGCGCCGGCGCCCGACGGGACGCTGCGCCTCGAACGCGCGTCGATTGACGGCGGTCCACTAACCTTTCACCGCCCCAACGATGCGGAGCTGCGTTGGTTTTATCCGCGACCGCAGAGCACGTGGCTCTATCGCGAACCGCAGCGGTCGGTCGACGGATGGAGCGTCGGGACGCTCTCGACGGTATCGATGCGGCAAGCGCCGCTCGCGCAAGCGATCGACGGCATCGTTGGGATGCGCGCGCCGGGCCTGCGCTCGCCGTACATTCAGAGCATCTCGATCGCACGTCACGGCAGGCTCGTCCTCGACGAGTACTTCTACGGATTTACGCCGGATATGCCGCACGACACGCGCTCGGCCGCCAAAAGCGTGGCGACGCTGATGGTGGGGCGTGCGATCGAAGACACCCGACGATTTGTTCCACAATCGCGCGTGTTGGGGCTGCTTGGCTCCTATCTTCCCGTCCGCAACGACGATGCTCGGAAATCGGCGATGAACGTCGCAGATTTGATGACGATGGCCTCGGGCTTGGCCTGCAACGACAACGACGACAGCTCCCCGGGCAACGAAGACACGATGCAGGGCCAGCCGCCCGGAACGAACTGGTATCGCTATACGCTCGACCTCCCGATGACGAGCCTCCCGGGTACGACGGCCGTCTACTGCAGCGCGGGCATCAATCTGCTCGGCGCGATCGTGACGGCAGAGACGCACGAGCAGATCGCTTCATACTTTGCGCGGCGATTTGCCGCACCGATGCAGTTCGGCCGTTATGCGATGTGGCTGATGCCGCCGCCGG
>DATAQH010000068.1:0-24543 GCA_036264815.1 Candidatus Cybelea sp. | reverse complement strand
CGGCGCCGCATAATGCGTGCCAAAGAGCGAGTAGAAGAACTGGCTCGGGCCCGGCCCCATGTCGCTCGGGCTATTATAGAAGAAGTTGTTTAAGTGCGAGCCGCTCCAGAGGAACTGGACGTCATCGCGAAGGCCGTTGGCCTTCGGAATGCCCATGTGCAGATTGACGACGTTTTCGCGATCGGCAATCATCAGCGGGTTGCCCGACGTACCACTATAGAACTGCCAGCAGCCCTGATTCGGGAAGCTGAACGTCTTGGCGGTAACGAGCGGGCAGATCGGCTTGACGCCTTGACACGTGCCGAAGACGCACATGAATCCGACATTGAGGACCTGGTCGCCGACCGCACCATAACCGATGGACGACCCGATCGTATTGCCGGAGAAGAAACCGCCGTGCTCCATGTAGCCGGCGCCGTTGCTGTTATCGAAGAACCGGTAGGTCTGGTTATAACCCAGGAGGCCCACGTAGTAACTGAACGTGCGGTCCGGGGTCGATCCGCCGACTTCAACCGAGGCTTGGTGGTAGAAGGTCGGCGAGGCGATCCCGAGGTTCGCCGTAGCGAAGCCCGGGAAGGTTCCGGTCTTGATGACCTGATTGATGAAGCCGGAGGTACCGGCCGAAGCAATCGAGGACGGTCCGCCGCCCGTATAGACCTGCAACTCTGAGAGGCCGAGGCTTGACTCGGTCGAGGAGTTGTAGTTATCGAAGGCGCGGTTGACCGGGATACCGTCGTACTCGTACGCGGTGTAGTACGAGTTCTGGCCGCGGACGTACGCGGCGTTGAAGTCCCAGCCCATGCCGCCCTGCGAGGTCTGAACGCCGGGAACCGAAGCAAGCGCCGAGTAGGCGTTGTTGAGGTTACCGCCGCCGCCTAGCGAGGCAGCAGCCGCGGCTTGCGCCGCGTTGACGCTGTAAAGGTCGGAGCCGACGCCGGACTTCACGAGGGAAGCTCCCGACTGTGCGGTCACGCGACCGATCGTAATCAGCGCCTTGCTGAGCGTATAACTGACCTGTTGCGTCTGGTCGGCAAAGACCACGACGCCTGGAATCGACGTGTTTTGGTAGGTTGCTTTGCTGAGATTAAGAGTATACGTATCGGGGGTCAGCGAGAGAATCGCAAAATGACCTCCCGCGTCCGTCGTTGCTGATCTGGTCTCAGAGGGTGAGACGGCTTGCACTTGCACACCGGCAAGCGGATTGCCGCTCGGATCCTTGACCACACCCGCGATGTTACCGGTAACGCCTGCCAGTGCCCATGTTCCCTGGCTAAGGAACGCTACAAGTAGTCCCACGGCTATGACCGCACGACGGAGGGTTGATTGTGAACTCATTGTTCGTTAACCCTCTGCTTTTTGGTTGAGTTGTCAAAGCGCAGGTCGCCCTGGGTCCCCTCAGCCCAAAGGCCTCAGGAACTTCACAGAGTGACCCACTGCGCCAAGGGTTTCCTCAGGACCAGGTCGGTTCCTTTAGGGCCCCTTAAGGGAAGGCCGCGATCGGAGGCTACGCGTTAACGGCGAGGCGCTCGGCCAGCAAGCCGGGGATCTCGGAGGGGCGCTCGGCTACCGGGACGCCGGCGGCGACGAAGGCGGCGATTTTGCTCTGCGGCGTGCCGAAGCTGCCGGAAATGATCGCGCCGGCGTGCCCGAGCGACTTGCCGGGCGGGGCGTTTCGGCCACCGATGAAGGCGACGATCGGCATCTGGGGCAGGTGCTCGGCGATAAATGCGGCCGCGTCTTCTTCGTCCGAGCCGCCGATCTCGCCGCAGAGGACGAGGGCGTGCGTCTGCGGATCGTTTTTGAACTCGCGCAAGCACTCGACAAAAGTCGTGCCGATAATCGGGTCGCCGCCGACGCCGACGCAGGTCGATTGTCCGAGGCCGGCGCGCGTCAGCAGATCGACGACCTCGTAGGTCAACGTTCCGGAACGAGACATCACGCCGACGTTACCTTCCTTGAAAACGTGCCCCGGCATGATGCCGACCAGCGCTTTGCCCGGCGAGACGAGCCCCGGACAGTTCGGGCCGATGATGCGCATGCCGGACGTCGCGCCGACGACCTTCAACGTGTCGTGCACGGGTACGCCCTCGGTAATGCAGACCGCAAGTCTTATTCCGGCTTCGTACGCTTCGTAGAGCGCGTCGGCCGCAAACGGCGGCGGAACGAAGATGCACGAATGGGTCGCGCCGGTCGCGTCGACGGCCTCCTTGACGGTGTCGAAAACCGGAAGACCCTGCGGCGTTCGCTGGCCGCCCTTCCCCGGTGTGACCCCGCCGACGAGGTTCGTTCCGTACTTCACCATGCGGTCGGTATGATACGAACCCTCCGCACCGGTGATTCCCTGCACGATGACGCGGCTGTTCTTATCTAAAAAGATCGACATCGTTTTTTCAGCCCTTCGCCTCTGCAGCGAGGCGCACGGCTTCGCGCGCACCTTCATCCATGGTTTCGACGGGCGTCATCTTCGCCTCGGCCAGGATGCGCCGCCCCTCTTCTTCGTTCGTGCCGGTCAAGCGAATCACCAGCGGTATCTTGCGCGAGGTCGTCTCGCGCATCGCTTCGACGATGCCGCGCGCGACTTCGTCGCCGCGCGTGATCCCGCCGAAGATGTTGACGAAGAGCACCTTCGCGCCGGTATTATTGACGACGAGTTCGTAACAGTTGCGGACGCGTTGCGCGTTCGCGCCGCCGCCGACGTCGAGGAAGTTGGCGATCTTGCCGCCGGCGGCGCTCACCGCGTCCATCGTGGCCATCGCCAAGCCCGCGCCGTTGGCCATGGTGCCGACGTCGCCGGGAAAACGGCGGAAATTGCGAATGCCGACGCCGGCACCCGAGGCGAGGAGCTCGTCCTCGTCGAGCGGCAGCACCGAATGCCACTCGCCGAACTCCGGATTCTTGAACAACCCGTCGTCGTCGAGCTCGACTTTTGCGTCGGAGGCGACGACGCGCCCGTCGGCGGTCAGCGCCAGCGGATTGATCTCAACGAGCTTTGCGCCGTAGGCGAAGAACGCGTCGTAGAGCGCGCCCGCGATCGCCGGAAACGCTTTGCGATAGCCCGGGTCGAGCTGCGCCGCAAAGGCAAGCTCGCGTCCGATGAACGGCGAGTACCCGATCGTCGTATCGACGTAGAACTTTGCGATCGACTCCGGATGCTCCGAAGAGACTTCCTCGATGTCCATGCCGCCGTAACGGCTGACGATGAAGACCGGGCGGCGCGCCGCGCGATCGATCGCGATCGCGCAATACGCCTCTTTGGCGATCTCGAGGCGCTCTTCGACGAGCAGCGATTTTATCGGCTCGCCGTTTGGGTTCTGCCGGTTCGGCGGCATCGGCGTCGCCATGATCTCGTGCGCGACGCTGCGTCCTTCCGCCGCGTCGGCGGCCATCTTGATTTTGCCGGCCTTACCCCGGCCTCCCATCAAAACTTGCGCTTTGACGACCCATTGCCCGGGCGTCCGTTCGATGAACTCGGCGACCTCGTCGCCGCTGTGTGCGTGCGCGCCGCGCGGCACGGCGATGCCGGCGCGCCGGAAGAGCTCCTTGCCTTGATACTCCATCAGATTCATAAGCGGCCGAAAGGTTCGCGACCGCGCGCGTCGGGCCCCTTGCTATCTCTGTCGCATCTACTCCAGGCGGCCGAGCAGCGAGCGGGCGATGATCAGTTGCTGAATCTCCGACGTTCCTTCGTAGATCTCGGTGATTTTCGCGTCGCGGTAGTGCCGTTCGACGGGGAACTCGGTCGTGTAGCCGTAGCCGCCGTGGATCTGCAGCGCTTCGGCCGCGTGTTTGCGCGCCGCGGTCGATGCGAAAAGCTTCGCCTTGCTGGCGGCGATTGCAAACGGCTCGCCGGCATCGGCCAGCGAAGCGGCGCGGTAGGTCAGCATCCGCGCGGCATCGAGATCCATCGCCATCTGAGCGATCTTGAACGAAATGCCCTCGAACGCACCGATCGGCTTGCCGAACGCGACGCGCTCCTTCCCGAACTTCACCGATTCATCGAGGCAGGCCGCAAGAATACCGATCGCTTGCGCCGCGATGCCGATGCGCCCGGCCGTCAACGCGGTCATCGCGTTGCCGAAACCGGCGCCCTCGTCGCCGAGCAACGCGTCTTGCGGGACGCGAACGTCGTCGAAGGCGAGGTCGCACGTATTGCTCGTGTGAATTCCGAGCTTCTGCGTAACGCGCTCCACGCTGATTCCCGTCAGCGACGGCTCGATCAGAAACGCGCTGACGCCCTTGGCGCCGGCGCCGCCCGTGCGAAACATCCCCATGATCACCCCGGCGTAGCTGCCGCTCGTGCACCACTGTTTTCGACCGTTCAGCACGTAACCACGATCAGCACGCTTGGCGGTCGCGCGCAGAGCGACCGCGTCCGAGCCCGCGTCGGATTCGGTCAGCGCAAAGCCGGCAATAACGTCGCCGGTCGCAAGCGCCGGAAGCCAGCGCCCCTTCTGCTCGGCGCTACCCATCTTCACGATGGCCGAACAAATCATCGAATGCACCGAAACCGTGACGGCCGTCCCCGCATCGACGCGCGCAAGCTCCTCGATCGCAAGCGCATACGCGAGATACTCGGCCTCGACTCCGCCATACGCTTCGGGGACGAGCATCCCCATGATTCCGGCCTGCGTCAGCTTGCCGTACAACTCGCGTGGAAAGACGTGATCCCGATCCCATTGCTCGATGTGCGGCGCAATTTCGCGCTGCGCGATCTCGGCGGCCAGCGCTCCAATCTGCCGCTGCTCGTCGTTGATTTCGAACTGCGCTCGCTTCGTCTCAATCATCGACCGTAGTTCGTATCTGCAAGCAGTTTTGATTTCGCATCTTCAGGATTTGAATCTCGGTGCATGCTGCGGCTGCGGGGCCTGTGAAGGAGGAGCGGAGCCACGGATGGCGGGAGCGACGACGAACGGAGCAGCTTTTTTCGCCGGATGCGAAAAAAGCGAGCGTCCCAGCAGACGCGGTATGCACCGGGATTCAAATCCGCTACGAGCCAAAATCACACTGCGACGAGAACCGCATCGCCCTGGCCGCCGCCGGAGCAGATCGATGCGATGCCATAGCCGCCGCCGCGTTTGCGCAATTGGTTGATGAGCGTGATGAGAATCCGCGCGCCCGAAGCGCCGATCGGGTGACCCATGGCGACGGCGCCGCCGTACTGATTGATGAGGCCGTCTTCGAGCCCGAGACGCCGGCCGGAGGTGATTGCGACCGTCGAAAAGGCTTCGTTGATCTCCCAAACGTGAATGTCGTTGCGCGTCAATCCGACGCGATCGAGGAGTTTTTGCGCGGCCATCGCTGGCGTGAGGCTGATGTACGGCGAGTCCCATGCGATGGTCGCATGCTCGACGATCGTCGCGAGCGGCTCGTAGCCGTGCTCTCGCGCGTAACCCGAATCGGAAATGATCAGCGCGGCCCCTCCGTCGTTAACCCCCGGTGCGTTGCCGGCGGTGACCGTTCCGTTCTTTTCGAGGGGCTTCAGCTTGGCCATCGCTTCGATGCTCGCGTCGAGGCGAACCGCTTCGTCGCGGTCGACACGCGCGTGCGGATGCTCGCCGGTAAGGAACGGCGCGTACGACGCGTAGTCGAGCGTAAACTCCGCCGACGGCTCGTGTTCCCAAACCGAGCTCGTGGCGCCGACGGCTGCCGGCACGCGAACTTTTCCTTGGCGCGGCAACTGCGTCACCACGACCTTATCCTTCGCTTTGCTCGCGACGTTAACCGCGACGATCTCCTCGTCGAAGTGGCCGGCCGCGTGCGCGTCCGCGGCGCGCTTGTGGCTCTCGTAGGCGAATCGGTCTTGATCTTCCCGCGAAAGCTCCAGCTCGATCGCAACCTTGCTGCCTTGCGTCGCCATCGTCATCGGGAAATACTGATCCCAGAGACCGTCGTAGATCATCGAATCGACGAGCTTACCGTCGCCGAAGCGATATCCCCAGCGCGCGTCACGCAAAAGGTAGGGTGCGTTCGACATCGATTCCATGCCGCCGGCCGCGATCACCGCGTTGGCGCCCGCATTGATCGAGCGCATTGCGTTGACGGCCGCCAAGAGTCCCGATGCGCAGACCTTGTTGACGGTGTCTGCGGTTACGGTCTTCGCGAGGCCGGATTTGAAGAGCACCTGCCGGGCCGGATTCTGTCCGACACCCGCTTGCAGAACCTCACCGAAGATGACGTGCTCGACCTCCGTCGGGTCGATTTTGGCGCGCTCGACGGCAGCCGTCAGGGCAACGGCACCGAGGGTTGTGGCGGAGAGCGGAGCGAGCGCTCCCCCGAGTTTTCCGAAGGGTGTGCGGGCCATTCCCAGTACGACGGCCTTGGATTCTATCTTCATAACCATGCGGTCATTTTGCGGGCGCGCATGGGCGCCCTGCGCTCACTGGTTGTCGGGCGGCTGCGACGACGGCTTCTCCGAAAGGAAGTACGAGGGGCCGTACGACGCCGCGATCGGCCGGAAGGCTCGCGCCTTCTGCTTGAAATCGAATGAGTCGGTGATGCTATAGGCTCGCTCGTCGGTGTACCCGTAACCCCCTCGCAACGACGCCAGACTCGGCAGGTCGAAGACCTCTTCGATGAATTTCGCGATGCTGCCGAACTCGTAGTTGGTATGCGATACGTAACCTTTGCGCGCGTACGGCGAGATGATGATGCACGGAACGCGCACCCCGAGGCCGCGGTAGTCCAGCTGCGGAGGCGGAACGTTGTCGTACCAGCCGCCCCAGTCGTCCCAGAGCACGACGATCGCCGAAGACTTCCAATCCGGGCTCTTGCCGACCGCGTTGACGACGCTGCTCACCCAAGCCGGCCCGTCGTCGCGCCCTTCGCCGGTGTGGTCGGAGTCGCCGCTTGTCGGAATGACCCAGGACACGTCGGGAAGATGCCCCGACGCGGCGTCGCGCAGGATCGTGCTCGGTGGAGAGATCACGTTTCGCGTCCAGTCCCGGCCGTGGCGAATCGCCGCAATCGAATCGAACTCCGACCAGACGCGCCCGCCCGCCTCGCCCACCGAAGGAGCGTAATAGGCCCATGAGATGCCTGCGGGATCGAGCAGGCTGGCCAGCGTGTCGAACTGCGTGAAGCACGGAAAGGGGCCGCCATTACCCTCGCGGCGCGCGGGGTCGAGCGTATACGTTCGGGTACCCGGCGGCGCGTCGCAACCCCACGGCGTCGCCGTCGGCGAGTCGACTTCGGCCAAGGAATTCTCCAAGTCCGTCGTCGAGGCGATCAGATCGAGGTGCGCGGTAAAACTGCCGCCGAACATCGTCGGAAACATGTGGTCGGCGAGGACGTACTGACGCGCCATCGACCAATACGGCTCGATGTATTTTTCCGCGACGTACTGGTAGGGATAGCGGCCCGCCAGATGATCCGGCCCCAGAAAGTCGAGGTCGAACCCATCCATCTTTCCATTATCCCAGGCGTGGATCGCGTCGAGCCATACGTGCGAAAGATCGTCGCTCTTCGGGCGCAGATCGCTGGGCTGCAGCATCACCCGCGTACCGTCGTGCATGTAGCCAAAGTTGGCAGACTCCGCTTTGGGAAATCCGCGGAACAGGTTATCGAAGCTGCGGTTCTCCTGCACGACGATCACGACGTGCTTGATATACTCGCGCAGCTCGTGCGGCGGAGGCGTCGGCGGCGGCGTTCCTCGACCCGTAGGGACGAAACCGCTCGAAGAACCGCTCCCGCCGCCTCCGCAAGCGGCCGCGACCGCGACTGCAAACAGCAGAGCGCTTCGGAATAAGGCCTTCAATGTCGCACCACGATCGGGCAGCTCTCGCACTCGAATTGAATCGTGACGTGGTCGATGCCAAAATCCTCCTTGGCGCAGTCGTCGATTCGCCGGAGCACGTCGGTCGCTTCACTCAGCCGGCGATCGTCGAGCAAGACGTGTGCGGAGAGTGCGTGCGAGCCGCTGCCGATCGACCACACGTGGAGGTCGTGAACGCCGGTGACCCCCGCGATCGCTTTGAGGCGTTTCACGAGGTGGGCGCAGTCGACGTCACCCGGGACGCTTTCGAGCAGCACCTCGGTCGCGTCGCGCAAGAGACGGACCACGCCGACGACGATAATCGCTGCGACGAAGAGCGAGAGCAGCGGATCGATCCAGGCGAAGTGCGTCAGCGCGATCGCGACGCCGCCGAAGATGACGGCAAATGCGCCGAGCGCGTCGCCCATCACGTGAAAGAGGGCGGCTCGCACGTTGAGGTCGCTCTTTCCCACCGAGCGCAGGGAGAGGCCGACGCCGGCATTGACCGCCAACCCGGCGGCGGCGACGGCCGTCATCAGTCCCGCGTGCGGCTCGATCGGCGCGGCGAAACGGCGAGCGGCGAAGTACACGATCGCGATCGTCGCAACCAGGAGGAGCGTTCCATTGACGAGCGCGCCGAGCACCTCAATGCGGCCGTAGCCGAAGGTACGCCGCGTGTCGGCGGGCCTCGCCGCCCCGAGCGCCGCAACCAATGCGAGCGCGAGCGCGACGACATCCATACAGACGTGCACCGCGTCTCCGGTCAAGGCCAAGCTGCGCGAAGCCGCTCCGCCCCAAAACTCGAGCAGCGCGACCAGCGCCGTCGCTACGAGCGCGACGCTCAGTCGTCGCGTAGCGGGGCCGGCCGCAGCAGTCACGCTTTCCGAGCCTTGATCAGCAACGTCGCCAGCATCGCGGTAAACGTTACGAAGGTCTTGCTCTCGGCGGTGCGTACGACTTCAGGCTTCCACACGCCCGCCCCGCCTTCCATCGGCGTTAGCAGCGGCACCACGGGCGGCACGCGATCGCAATAGTCGTCGAACGCCTCGCCAAACTGCGAGCGCAGAAAGCCTTCCTCGTGCGGGACGATCGCGGCGTAAACGGCGGCCATCGCCGCGAGCGAGCCTCCTGCCAGCAGCGCGCGCACCACGAACCGATTCTTTCCCGTAAAGGCAATCGCGAAGCCGACGGCCGTGATGAAGTTTCCGACGTAGAGTGGGTTGCGCACGTACGCGTACGGCCCAGCCGTCACGAGCTCCGGCGCTTCGACGACGTCGCCACGGGTCGTTTCACCCGAATAGCCGACCGCCCAGCAGCGGATCAACTCGCCGGCGACCGCGATCGGCAGCCCGAGCGCAATGCTTGCCGCGCTGGGCCGGCCGTACTTGGCCAGCAGCGCGGCGGGCAAGCTCAATAAGAGTCCGCGGTTCTTGAAAACGAAGGCCCGCATCATTCTTCTTCCTTCTGGAGAGCGGCTTGATAGATGTCGCGCAGCGACGCAACGAGTGAAAAGCGAGGTTGCCAGCCGGTCGCCGCGCGCAAGCGTTCGGGGCTGCCGACCGTCAGCGGCACGTCGAACTTGCGCATGCGCTGCGGGTCCTCGCGAACCTCGACCGGTACGCGCGCGATTCCGATCAGCTCGCGCAGTATATCGCGGATCGTCACGGCGCGTCCGCTGCAGACGTTATAGATGTGCGCGCCTTCGCCGCGGCGCGCGAGCGCCAGATAGGCCTCGACAACGTCGCGAACATCCAAAAAGTCGCGGCCGGAAGCGAGGTTGCCCACGTACATCTGTGGCTGCGCGCCGCCGGCGATGCGAGCGAGTTGTGCCGCCATTGAGGCAACGACGAACGGCTCGCTCTGACCTGGTCCGATCTGGTTGAACGCGCGCGCGATCACGACGTCCAGCCCGTAGCTTTGCGCTTCTGCCAGCAATATCGCTTCGGCCGCGGCTTTGCTCGCCCCATACGGGTTGGCCGGGCGCGGATCGAGCGACTCTCGCAGCGGATACTCGCCGGGTTCGCGCACGCCGTAAACCTCGGCCGAGCTCGTAAACAGAATGCGCGGCGTCGGCTCGGCGCCGTAGGCGCGCACCGCCTCGGCGAGACGTGCCGTGCCCAGCGCGTTGGTCTCGAACGTCTCCAGCGGCGAACGTATCGATTCCGGTACGAAGGCTTGCGCGGCGAGATGAAAGACGATCTGCGGGCGCGCGGCCGCGAGCGCGGCACCGAGCGATGCAGCGTCGGCAAGGTCGATCGGAAAGTACTCGGGCTCGCGATCGTGCGGGCCGCCGCAGGCCAGTACTTCGGCGCCCTCCCGGCGCAGCGCGTCGACGAGCCGGCGGCCAACGAAGCCGCTCGCTCCCGTAACCATGGCCCGCACGGCGATGCGCTCTTAGACTCGCGTGCGCGCGGCGAGCCGCTCGAGCTCGGCCTCGACCATCATCGTTACCAGCTGCTCGAAGCCGACTTCGGGTTCCCATCCCAACTCCTGGCGTGCCTTCGCCGGATCGCCGATCAGCATGTCGACCTCGGCCGGACGCACGAAGCGCGGATCGCAGACGACGTAGGGTTCGAACGATCCGAGGCCCGCGACGTCGAAGGCGATGCGCACGAAGTCCCGCACGCTGTGTGTCCTGCCCGTCGCAAGGACGTAGTCTTCGGGAGACGGCTGCTGCAGCATCAGCCACATCGCGCGTACGAAGTCGCCGGCGAAGCCCCAATCGCGATGCGCGTCGAGGTTTCCGAGGCGCAGCTCGGCGGCCAGGCCGAGCTTGATCCGCGCCACGCCGTCGGCGATCTTGCGCGTGACGAACTCCTTGCCGCGTCGCGGCGATTCGTGGTTGAAACAGATGCCGCTGCACGCGAACAGATCGTAGGACTCGCGATAGTTGACGGTGATCCAGTGCCCGTAGACCTTGGCGACGCCGTACGGACTGCGGGGATAGAACGGAGTCGTTTCCCGCTGCGGCGTCTCGACGACTTTGCCGAACATCTCCGAGCTCGAAGCCTGGTAGAAGCGAATCCCGGGGTCGACCTGGCGGATCGCTTCCAGCACGCGGGTGACGCCGAGCGCGGTGAACTCGCCGGTGAGCACCGGCTGGCCCCACGATGCCGGCACGAACGACTGCGCCGCGAGATTGTAGATCTCGTCGGGGCGAGCGGCCGCTACGATCGAAGTGATCGAGCTTTGATCGAGCAGGTCGCCGGAGACGATCTCGATGTCGTCGACGATGTGCTCGATTCGCTCGTGCACCTCGGTACTCGTGCGCCGCGTCATGCCGACGACCCGATACCCCTTGTCGAGCAGCAGTTCGGCGAGATACGAGCCGTCTTGGCCGGTTATACCGGTAACGAGCGCGGTCTTACTCACCAGTGCGGCCGTCCTTGCGCAAAGCGCTCCGCAAGCGTAACCGCGACGAAGGCCGCTACTTGGCTGGGCAGCGTTCCGCGGCCGAATCCGGCGTCGTACCCGAGTTCGCTCGCCAGCAGGTTCGTTACCCGCGGACCTCCGCAGATCAGCACGACCTTGTCGCGCACGTTCTCCGCTTCCAAAAGCTCGCTGAGCGCGGTGAAGTTTTTGATATCGCTGCCTTTCTGCGTTACGGCTTGTGAAGCGAGCAACGCGTCGATGCGGCGCTCCTTCGCAAAGGAGACGAGTTCTTCGACGGCGACTTGGCTGCCGAGATTGAAGCTCTCGAACTCGCGGTAGCGCTCCAAACCGTAGTCGCCTTTGTAACCCTTCATATTGAGAATGGCGTCGATGCCGACGGTGTGGGCGTCGGTTCCGATGCACGCACCGGCGACCCGGATCTTGCGGCCGATGCGGTCGCGCACGAGCGCGTCGACCTCGTCGAGCGAGAGCGCGTGCGCGCCGGTCGACGGGACGGTGACCGCATCGACGTCGACGGACTGCGGGGTGCTCGCATAGATCACAAAAAAAGAAAAACCGGTCGCGATCGGCCGCCCGTCCACGACCTGCACGTCGCGCAGTCCCATCTTGACCGCGAGTTGGCGCGCCGCCTCGTCGGCGGCTTCGCTCCACGGCACCGGCAATGTAAACGAAAGCTGGATCTTTCCATCGTTTTGCGTATCGCCGTACGGACGGACGAGCTGCGTCATGCAGGCGCTCGCATCAGCGCATCGGCAAACGGATTCCAGTACTCTTTTGCACGCGTAAAGACGCCGTCGAGCCCGCGACCGCTCTGCGGACCGCGCGAGACGTCGGCGAAAAGCGCGGCTTCGATCGCCTTCATGAGGCCGATCCCCGCGACGCGCTCGAGCAGGGCCTCGCAGCCCGCGAGAACGTCGTGCGCGCGGCGCTCGATCGTTCCTCCCGGGCGCAGCACGAGTTCGTCGCCGAGGTGACGCGCCGTTCCCATAATGTAGCGCGCGTTCTCTAGCGAGAGCGCGCGATCGCCGAGAAACGGCGTATGAATCGCCTCGGTCGGCATCCCGCAGAGGTGAATGCTCTGGCGCGTCATCACCGACGTGAGGTTGAACATCGCGTCGATCAGATGCCCCTTGAACACGTCGCCGGTCATGTGTTTGGTCGGTGGCATGTACTTCAGCGACGCATCCGGGAAAATCTCGCGCGCCAGCTGCGCCTGCGCGACCTGATAGAGGAAGCTGTCTTCCCGATCGGGATCGATTTCATAGGCGTCACCGAGGCCGATCTGACGGTCCGGCAGGCCCGCGCGGTGCGCGAACTCTTCGTTGATGAACTGCGAGGCGAGGACCGCAGGCGCTTGCTCGACGGCGTCGGCGGTCGTCAGGTAGTTGTCTTCACCGGTGTTGATGATGATGCCGGAATAGGCGTTGAGCATGCGGCTGAAGTGCTGGTCGACGAACGTCCGCTTCATATTGATGTCGCGAAAGAGAATCCCGTACATCGAATCGTTGAGCAGCATATCCAGCCGTTCCAGCGCCGCCATGACGGCGATCTCCGGCATGCAGAGTCCGCTCGCGTAGTTAGTAAGCATGACGTAGCGGCCGAGATTCTCGCCGATCTCGTCGAGCGCCGCGCGCACGATCGCGAAGTTGGCCTGCGTCGCGTAGGTGCCGCCGAAGCCTTCGGTCGTCGGACCGAACGGCACGAAATCGAGCAGGGACTGTCCCGTAGAGCGGATGACCGCAATGACTTGCGCGCCGGCCTGCGCCGCCGCCACCGCCGCCGTGCGATCTTCGTAGATATTGCCGCTGGCGACGATGACGTAGAGCAGCGGCGGCGGCAGTTGCGGTAAGCGCTCGAGCAGCGATGCGCGTTCGTCGCGGCGCGCCGCAATCCGTCGCATGGCCCGCTCGACGTGCGGGCCGAGTGCCGCTCGCGCGGCAGCCTCCGGCGTCTGGTCGAACGCTCCGAAAGCGTGCTTCCCGGCGGCGATGCTCTCGGCCAGCGGCTGCGGGTCGAGACCGGTCTCGGCCATCGCCCGCCCCAGCGCCAGCGCTACGCCCAAAGACCGCTCGTCGCTCGGAAGCGCATCGACGACGGCGTTGGGGAGCGGGATCTCCTGGCCGGCGATCCCGTCGACGCCGAGGAGCCGCAGCACCGCGCGCTCGACCGAAACCGTCGAATGGGCGGCGATGAAGTCCTCAACCGGCGAGACGATTGCCCCGGCGAGGTCGCGGCAGCGCTGGACGCTTTGCCGGTCGATTCGGAGTTCCACAGCGCTCTATCTTACGCCAAGGTGAGGCAAAGCCCCAAGGTATTCAGCCAAGCCGGCGCGCCAGGGCCGCAGCGAGATGCCGCGTTCGCGCAGCTTCGCGTTGTCCAGCGCCGAGAAGCGCGGGCGAATCGCGGCGGCTTTCCACTCGCCGGCAACGATCGGCTCGATCGGCAGCTCGACGTGGGCCTGCGCCAGAGCTTCGCAAGCGAAATCGAACCAGCTCACCGCCCCCGCGCCGGCGGCGTGATACAGCCCGTAGGCCTCCGTTGCGGCCAGCGCGCGGAGCGCGTCGGCGAGATCGTTGGAATAGGTCGGCGAAGCGACGACGTCGGCTACCACCCGGACCGGCCCCCCTGCCGCACCCTGCCCGACGATCCGCTCGATAAAGGTAGGGCGACGCGCCGGCGAGCGCGAGGCGCCGTAGAGGCCGCAGGTTCGAACGACGAAAGCCCGGCCGCCCGCCGCCTCGACGAGGCGTTCACCCGCCAGGCGGCTCGAGCCGTAAGCGGAGAGCGGGTTGGGGGCGTCACTCTCAGCGTACGGCTCGCCTTTCTTCCCATCGAAGACGTAGTCGGTGCTGATCGTAACGAAGACGGTATCGCGCGCGGCCGCGAGGCGAGCCGCATCGCCTACCGCGCGAGCGTTGATCTCGAATGCCCGCTGCGGCTCGGCTTCGCAGCGATCGACGTCGTGAAACGCCGCCGCATTGAGAAGCACCTCGGGAGCGACCCGATCCAGCGTCTCTTCGAGAAGCGGTGTTTGCTCGATCGGGAGTTCGTCGTGAGCGGGCGCAACGATTTCGAAATCGTGCCATCGAGCGGCGATCGCGGTTCCGAGCTGCCCCGATCCGCCGATCACGAGGACGCGCTTCACACCGTCGAGCGGCGGCCGTTCGAGCGCCGCTGCAAGAGCAGCGCAACCGTAACGGCGAGCGCCGCCGCGAAGTTTCCTAGCACCATGATTTCGACGACGGCGCTAAGACTCGGATGGATCGCGATGATCGCGCTTAGGGTGCCTAGCGTACAGACGAAGAGCGGCAGCGTAAAGCCGAGGCGGTGCGTCGCGATGCCGTAGTAGGTCAGCGAGTTCGTCAAAGCGAGCAACACCATTGCGAGCCCGTACTTCACCAGCAACGGCGCGGCGGCGTCGTAGGCGTGGCCGACGAGCGCGTGCAGTACGTCGAGTCCGAAGAAATAAAAGACGAAGATGCCGCACAGCGCGACGGTCACGAGCATCACCAGGCTGCCGGCCAGGACTTCTCGCGTCCGCGCACCGCGCGCGTGCCGATCGGCGGCTTGCGGCAGCAGAACGGTCGGGACGAATCCAACGAGGTAGAGCAGCATCTTTCCGCCGAGCGATGCGGCGGCATAGAGTCCCGCTTCGTGCGGCGCGAAATAGTGTTTCACCAGGACGACATCGGCCGAACCCATCAGCGCGATCGCGATCGTAGCCGCGGCGGCGCCGGCGCCGGCGTTGAGAATGCGCTGCCAGTCGTAGCGCACGGTGCGCGGCTCGGAAACGACGTACCGCCGCTTCAAGCGCATTCTGAGATAGATCAGCGCGCACGCCGGCCCGAGGATGAAGCCGGCGATTCCGCCGCCCAGCCGTAAGCCGAGCGCAATAAGCACGGATATGCCGATGACCTTCGCGAGCCCCTCGGCCGCATTCGAGAACCCGTAACCGACGAAGTCTTGCGTGCCCTGAGCGATCGCGCGCAGAGCGTTGACGAAGAGCGTAACGCCCGCGAGGAGGCCGACGAACGGCACCGACCAGACCGGCACGTGCAGAAAGTGCGCGAACGGAAAGGCGCCGATCGTCGCGACGATGAGATAGAGCGCTCCCAGTTTTGCAAAGCCGCCCGCAATGCTGTCGGTCAACCCGCGCAAGTGGCCGTCGTCGTGCAAGGCACGAAATTCGGCGGCCAGCTGTGCCACGACCGGTGCGACAAAAGCGGCAGGCAGAGAGGCAATCAGCGCCGCGTTGATGAGGGCGTAGAGGCCGCCGTATTCGGTAACGCCGAGTTGCCGGCTGGCAATGGCGTGCGCGACGAAACCGCAAACGTTGACGACCATGCCGGCGGTAAAGACGAGAAGGCTTTGCTTGACGATCGCGCTGGCGCGCAGGCGCTCGAATCCCCGGCGCAGCAAAAAAGTGCGCGGTGGACTCATGCTGCCGTTCATCGAATCGACGTTCTCATGACGGTCGAGAATTTACCTCTTAGCGGCGCCTTGGTGCTGACACCGCGCGTCTTCACTGACGACCGAGGCTCATTTCGAGAGCTGTTCTCGCTCGATCGGTATCGCGAATGCGGCATCCGTGATTCGTTCGTTCAAGACAACTCTTCGCTTTCGCGCCGCAACGTCTTGCGCGGGCTTCACGGGGCGGTACGGATGTCGAAGATCGTCTCCGTCCTGCACGGCAGTGCCTACGACGTCATCGTGGACGTGCGGCCCGAAAGCCCGACCTACCGCCGCTGGTACGGCACGACCCTCGTGGCCGGCGAGGGGCGCCAGCTCTACATCCCGAGCGGCTTCCTCCACGGCTTTCTTGCCCTGGAAGACCGGACCATCTTCTGGTACAAACAGAGCGCCCCATACGACGCGGCTGCGGAGTTCGCCGTGGCGTGGGACGATGCGGAGCTGGGCATCGATTGGCCGTTGAACGGGATCCTGCCGGTCCTCTCCGCGCGAGATGCTGGCAACCCACCCCTTGCATCGCTTCGTGCGTAACAAACGCGCGCGGCCTAGGTAGAAGCCGCCAAAGGAACCGAAGCGAGGGGAGGATGACATTTCGTGATCAGAGCGACGAGGCTCTGGTGCATCGAGTGCGCTCCGGGGAAAGAGAGGTCTTCGGCGTGCTCGTCGATCGCTACAAGCGAGGCATAGCGAATTTCATCGGGGCGACGGTGCGTAATCCGTCGGAGACTGCGGATCTTTCGCAGGAGACTTTCCTGCGCGCCTACGCTCATTTGAACACGTTTAATCCGCAGCTTGGGAAGTTCTCGACGTGGATCTACCAGATCGCGCGAAACGTGATCCGCACCTACCTCGCCAAATCTCAGCGCGCGCCGCAACTGCAGGAGCTGCCCCAGGAGCAGACGCTGGAAACGGTATTTGCCGATTCGTCTCCGCAGTCCGATCCGGCGGGCGGCCTCTTGCGCCTCGAAGCAGAACGCGAGCTGCGTGCGGCGCTCGCGGAGCTGCCGGAACGCACGCGAAACGTACTGGCGCTTCGCTATTTCGACAACATGGAGTATCAAACGATTGCGAGCACGCTGGGCCTCTCGCTGGGTAACGTGAAGACGTTGATCCATCGCGGAAAGATCGCCCTGACCAAGAAGATGCGCGAGCGTGAAGCGCTCGCCGTCGAATCGTTGGAATCGGTCGGACAGAAAGGGAGTCCGCATGCGCTGCTCCTCGTTTGAGCCGCTGCTCGACGCGTATCTCGAGGGGATGCTGAACGCTCGCCGATCCCGCGCGGTCGCCCACCACCTGCGCCGCTGCACCGCCTGCGAGTCGCTGCTGCACGAACTGCGGGTCGTCGACGCATTGCTCGCTACGGCAAGCACGCCGGGGAGCGTCGGATCGGAGTTTACCAAGACGATCGTTTCGCAAGCCCGTCAAACCGCGCCGCACACCGTTAAACGCCTACCGCTCTGGGTGCCGCTGCTGGGCTATCTCGCGATTGCGTGGGCGCTGCTCGGCTTTGCCGCTTCGCGCGCCAACGAATTCAGGGGATTCTTCGAGGCGTTGGCCGCAGAGGGCGCGCGCAGCCTCCTCGCCGTCGATGCCGCCGTGCGCGTCATCTCTCCCGCAACCTCAGTCCTCGCCGCGGCGGTGAGCGGCGTGCTGCTGCTCGACGCCATTCTCTTTTTTGCAATCTTCTACGGCTATCGCCGGCTGCGCCCGATGCTAGCCGTCTACCTCGCCCGGAGTCCTCGTCTGTGATAAAGCGCCTATCCTTAATTGCGGTCGTCCTCGTAGCGATCGTGGCCCTCGCCCGCCCAGCCCTCGCGCAGACGCAAACGATCTACCACGGCGGCACGTACTTCGGCTCGGTGGTCGTCGAGCCGGGACAAGTCGTCGACGGCGACCTGACCGTCATCTTCGGAGACGCCACGATCGAAGGGATCGTCGAGGGAGATCTCAACGTCGTCGGGGGCAGCTACGATCCGCGCCCGGGAGGCGTCGTGACCGGCCAAGTTCACGAGGTCGGCGGCGCCGTAACGCAGGCCGTCGTTCCCTGGGCACCCGCGGATGCAGGCAATGGTTACAGCGCCTTCGTGCCGGATCACCGCCTACTCTGGCGGCTCTCCTGGAACGTGCTCGCGCTGCTGGTTTTTCTGATCTTTCCGTTGCGGACCCGGATGGTCTTGGATCGGCTCGAGCGCCATCCCGGGCTCTCGGTTGCCGCGGGGCTCGTCGGCTGCATCGCGGTGATACCGCTGGCCATTCTCTTGGCAATCACGATTCTTCTGATACCCCTGATCTTGCTGGAGATGGTCTTTCTGCTGGCGAGCGCCTTCCTGGGGACCGCGGCCCTGGCGCTGCTCATCGGTCGCCGTCTCTGCGAGATGGTGAGTCCGACGACGACCCCTTCGCCCTTGGTGGCGCTGCTCTCGGGAATCGCCTTGATCACGGCGGCCGAGCTCGTGCCCGTGATCGGCACCCTGGTCTTGATCTTCGTCGGGCTGATCGGCCTGGGCGCGACGATTCTTTCCTTTACTTCGGACCCATTAGGATCTCCAATAAGCGGACCGCCGCTCACCTCCGGCTAAATTAGGGGGATGTCTACCATCTCGCGAGCCGCGAAGTTCGCGGAGCGGACGTCCCATCTTCGCGCTTCGACGATCCGCGAGATGTTGAAGGTCACGCAGCAGCCGGACATCATTTCGTTCGGCGGCGGACTCCCCGCGCCGGAGCTTTTTCCGATCGAGGCAATTACCGAGGCGGTGCGCCTCGTCATGGAACGCTACGGCCCCGCCGCGCTGCAGTATAGCGTCACGGAAGGCATTCCCGAGATGCGGGACTGGGTCGCCCAGCGATTGGCCCGCCGCATCGAGCGAGAGGTCGATCCGGAGTACGTGACGATCGTCAACGGTTCGCAGCAGGGTCTCGATCTGATCGGCAAAGTCTTCCTCGACCCGGGCGATCACGTCGTGCTCGAGGATCCCACGTACCTCGGCGCAATTCAGGCCTTCGATGCCTCTCAAGCGCGTTATCTGACCGTCGACACCGATGAAGACGGCCTGATCCCCGACGCCCTCGAGCGTGTCCTGGAACGCGCGGATCCGTTTCCGAAGCTGCTCTATCTCGTGCCGAACTTTCAAAACCCGACCGGCCGAACGCTCGCGGCCCGCCGGCGCGAGATCGTCGTCCGCATCTGCGAGCGCTACGATCTGCCGATCGTCGAAGACGATCCGTACTGCGAGCTGCGGTTTGAGGGCACGGACCTCCCGTCGCTAATCTCTTACGAGACGACGGCTCCGATCATCTACTCCGGAACGGGTTCGAAGATCATGGCGCCCGGCATGCGCATCGCCTGGCTCGTAACCAGCGACGAGGAAATTCGCGAGAAGGTCGTGCTCGCCAAACAAGGCGCCGACCTGCACAGCGGGACCTTCGCCCAGTACGTCTTCCATCAATACGTCAGCAGCGGCGACGCCTTCGAATCGCACGTCCGGCGGATCGCGGAAACATACGCGCGGCGCCGCGGGGTCATGGCCGAGGCCCTCGTCCAGTTTATGCCCGAGGGCGTCCGGTTCACGCGCCCGGCGGGAGGAATGTTCCTTTGGGTCACGGTCCCCGACGTCGATACGACCGCGCTTTTGAAGATCTCCGCCGAGTCGAAAGTCGTCTTCGTTCCGGGCGTGAGTTTCTATCCCGGGCGCGACGTCCACGACGGAATGCGTTTGAACTTCTCAAATGCCTCCGAGAAGAATATCCATATCGGCGTCGAACGGCTCGCCCACGCAATCGCCCTCTACAAAGGCTAAAGGAGTCACAGTCGCGTGGCAGCAGGTTTGATCGTAGGAATTTATCCGGGCAAGGATGCCGGCGCGCTCGAAAGCGCGCTGAAGGCCGCACAAGTCGACCCCACGCGCGTGAAGGTCCTTGCAAGCGACGGAAACTGCACCGAGTCGTCCACGTTGCTGCACTTCGTCAACGTGGTCACCGACGTCGACTCGGACGCCTACGCCGACGAGATGACGCGCGGCACGGGGGTGCTCCCCGATTCCGGAGGAACCTCGGTGCCGGGACTCGGCGGCCCCGACCAGTGGTCAGATATTTTCGTCCACGGCGGCACGACCAAACATTATCTCAGCGCGTTCCCGGTTCCCGACGACGAAGTCGACAACTTCGACGATGCGATCGACGAAGGGCGCTCGGTCGTCCTGTATCCCGACCCGGGTGCCGACGCACCAAAGATCGCGGCGGCGTTCAAGGCGGCGGGTCTACAGAACGTTCGATCCTACTAACGCCGCGTAACCCGCGCATGAAACGGGTGCTGCTTATCAGCATCGCGCTTGCGCTCGGTGCCTGCACTTCTCACGCCAGCTATGGCTATGACAACCTCCCAAGAGGCTACAACTGGCGAGCAGTCTACAATCGGCGCGAGAAAGCAGTCGTGTTCTATGGCGTCGATCCGATGACTCGCGATACCATCTACGTCGGTCCCGACGCCCAGTTCTACATCTTCCATCATTCAGGGACGATCGAAACCCGCGACCTTCGCCGCCACTGGACGCCTCACGATGCCCTTTAACCCGCGGCGCGTCATGATCGCCGCTGGCGGCACGGTGACCGCGCAGTCGCTGATCAAAGCGCTGCGCGACGACGGGCGCGCGGGATTCATCGCTGCCGGCGACATGGACCCTCGCTGCGCGACCAAAGCCTTCGTCGACGAATTCGTGCTCCTGCCCCGCGCGGCCGATCCCGGCTTTGCGCAAGCGTGTTTGGAAGCCGCGCGGCGGCTGCAGATCGGGCTCTTCGTGCCGCTGATCGTCGAGAGCGAGTTTCCTCCCCTGGATGAGGCGCGCGAGCGATTTGCAGCGATCGGCTGCCATCTGCTGGTGCCGCCTCGCGAAATCTTCGGCAAGACCGGGGATAAACTCGAGTTCGCAAACTTTCTCGAAGAGATCGGCGTCCCCGGGCCGCTCACGCGTCTCTACGCTCCGAGCCTCGAGATCGAACGCTTTCCCGTCTATCTCAAACCGCGGCGCGGTTCGGGTTCGGTGGGCACGGCACGAATCGAGAGCGCCAATTCGTTGCACGAGGTCGCGCACGGCCGCAGCGGCCTCATCGTTCAGGAGGCGGTCGACGGTATGGAGTTCACGGTCGACTGCTTCGCTGCCGCACCGGGTCGTGTCGTCGCCGCCATCCCGCGCGAACGCATCGCAATCAAAGCCGGCGTGTCGGTAAAAGGCAGAACCTATCACCATCCCTCGATCGAGCGAATCGTCCGCGACGTGGTCGAGCGCAGCGGCCTGCAAGGCCCCGCCAACGTTCAGGGAATGCTGCGCGAGGACGGGAGTTTTTCGATCTTCGAGATGAATCCGCGCTTCTCCGGAACGCTCGCGCTGACGACCGCCGCGGGCATCAACTTCGCCACCCTCCTCGTCGACATGGTCGAAGGGACGCCGATCCCCGACCTCATCGGCAAACACGAAGCGGATCTAACGATGATGCGCTATTGGAGCGAAGTCTTCGAAGACTCTAGCGGCCTCATTCGTCTCGGCACCGCGTTGTAGTTTTTCGCCTACGGCTTTAGCGCAAACACGACTCCGCATCCCAGGTAGCCGCTGGCCGTGCAGTAAACTGAGCCGCCGACTTGAGCGGTGCCGTAGAGCGTTCCGTTGACGTTGATGAGGCCCGCAATGGGGTAGGCGCCATCGGGGTCCCCGTTGAAGCTATGCAGCACGCGCTCGTTGCCGGATGTCGAGAGCTCGAAGACCGTTCCCGCACCGTGGGAGCCCGAGCCTCCATATTCGGTCGTTCCGTACAGCTTGCCATTCATGCCGAGGAGGGGCGCTTGGGGGAGTTCGCCGTCATGGCCCTTTCCGAAACTGTGGAGCACGGTCTCCGTTCCGGACGGCGTGACCGCGAAGACCGTTCCACAACGGCAGTACGCACCATATCCGGTCACGGTGCCGTAGAGCTTGTCGTTGACGTCGATAAGCGCCGCTTGCGGGTTTTGCCCGTCGGCCCCGCCTTTGAAGCTGTAACGCATCGTTTCCTTACCGGATCGCGTGATTTCGAAGACCGTTCCGCAAGCGAGACCGTTTTTGCAGTTCGCGCCCGCCCAATTGGTCGTGCCGTAGAGCTTGCCCTCGGCGTCGATGAGGCCCGCATATGGGTTTTGTCCGTCGATCTTGCCGCCTTTAAAACTGTAGAGCAAGGTTTCCTTACCGGACGTCGCGATCGAGAAGACGGTTCCGCAACCGCCACTTCCCCTGCAATACGCGCCACCGTTGGAAGTGGTGCCGTAGAGCATGCCGTCGACTTCGAGGAGAGGTGCCAGCGGATGGGCGCCGTCCCGCGACCCGCCTTTGAAACGGTGGAGTACGGTTTCGCTACCCGACCTAGTGATCGAGAAGACGGTTCCGTAACCGCTCGCGCCGCCTCCCGCAGTCGTACCGTAGAGCGTGCCGTTGACGTCGAGAAGCGACGCGACCGGGTTTGCACCATCCGCCGACCCGCCTTTGAAAGCGTAGAGTACGGTCTCCCCGCCGGATGGGCTTATGGCGTAAACCGTGCCGCAGCCTAGACTGCCATTACAACCGGGGCCGCCATCACTGGTCGTGCCATAGAGCGTGCCGTTGACGTTCGCGAGGCCCGCGGACGGGAACGCGCCGTCCGAGCCGCCTTTGAAGCTATAGAGCACGCTGTAGCCCGGAGAGTGCATTCGCTCTGCCGTGACCCCGGCAGGCAAAGGACTAAGCGGCGTGCCGCTTCCGCCGCCGCAGCCCGAAAGCATCGCCGCTGCGGCGAACGTGCCTAACACTAAGGGGGCAAACCTTGAAGTGCTCATCCGCGCCTCCCAATCGCCCGAAGTCTTCCGCGAGGAACGCGGGGCGACCTCGGATGACTCGCGGGGCTTTAGTAGCTCATCGTCGTCCAGCGGTGGGGGTTTTCGCGGAGCCAGTCCCATTCGCGCTTGAGGCCGTCGCGCAGCGTCACTTCAGGCGTTAGCCCGAAGGTTCGTTCGACTTTTTTCGGCGACAGCTGCATGACGCTGAGTTCGGACGGCAAGCGCATGCGGCCGTCGACGATCTCCGAGCGCTCGCCGGGCGCGACGTTTTCGGTAATCGGCGCGAGCCCGGTGCCGGAGATTTCACACGCGAGGTGCGCGAGCTGCGCGACGGTCGTCGCGATGCCGGTGCCGCCGTTGAACGATTGCGCGCCGGGCAGGCCGCTCTCGATGCACGCGCGGTGTATCCGCACGACATCGTCGACGTAGACGAAGTCGCGAATCTGCTCGCCGGCGCCGAAGATCACCGGCGGCTTGCCTTCGGAGAGACGTTTGAGGAAGATCGTCAGCGCCCGGCCGTACCATTCGCGTGGACCGTAGGTGATGCCGTACCGCAGCGAATGCACGGCGAAGCCGTAGTCGCTGGAAAAGACCTGCGCGTACTTCTCGGCGGCGAGTTTGCTCGCACCGTACGACCAGTTGGGATTGTGCGGTCCCGCGTCTTCGTCGCTTGGCGGGTTGACGGCTTGCCCGTAGATGCAGGCCGAGGAGGCGTTGACGACCCGCGAGACGCCGGCGGCGCGCGCCGCTTCGAGCACGTTGATCGTACCGACGAGGTTGGTCCGCATGTCGTCGAGCGGATTTTCCAAGCACTTGGTGATTTCGAGCTGCGCCGCCTGATGAGAGAGAACGTCCTTTCCGCGCGCCGCTGCGGTAAGCGCTTGCGCATCGAGGACGTCGCCTTCGAGGATTTCGACGTCGTCGACGACGGCCCCGAGATTCTCTCGCAAACCGCTCGAGAAGTTGTCGAAGACCGTAACGCGATAACCCGCGCCGGCCAGGTCCGCGACGATGTGCGAGCCGATGAAACCGGCGCCGCCGGTAACGAGAACCGATTCGGCCATCAGGCGCGTCCTCCGCGGGCGCGGCTGCGAGCGACCGACCACGCGTAGGGCAGCGCACGTCGCCAAAACTCCACGCCAAGCGCGAAGTTGATGACCGGATGATAGAACCAGGTCGCGCGACGATCGCGCGCCGCTCCGACGAACGACGCGATCACCGGGCCAACGACCGAAACCGAGTAGAACGGCCAGAGGTACGCGCGGAACTTGCGTGCCGCCGTCCACGACTCCGCGCGCTGCCAGACGGGCTGCTCGCGGTCTTCCAGGCGCTTGGCGATACGAGGTCCGAACTTGCTGACAAAGTTGAAAAGCCCCTCAACGGTGTGATGCTCGATAAGCGCGCCCGGCACGTACGCGACGTCGTAACCGGCGCGCAGGATGTCGACGATCGGCAGAACGTCGTCCTCCTCCCAGCCCTCGCGCCGCGGCGAATTCGCACGCACGGTGACGCCTTGTGCGATCGCCACGAGCGGCGGCTTATCGACGGGAAAATCGTAGACGACGTACGTCGGCGTCCGCCGTTTGGTCCGGTAGGCGCGACCGAAGGTCAGCGGAGCGGCGGCGTTTCCATAGAGAAAGTGATTGAACGGATCGGTAAAGTCGTTGATATAGCGAGTGCTCAGGTTGTCGGCGCGCGTGCTGACGACGCGCGGAACGGCCGCGTACACCTTCGGATCGGAAAACGGCTCGACGATCCGCCGGAGGAAATCCGCCGTGTGCAGAATGTTGTCGGCGGCGATAATGACCAACAGGTCGCCGGTTGCGGCCGCATAGCCCAGCAGATGGCCTGGCTCGGCGAGCCGCCGCGGATTGTCGACCACGACGCAGCCTGCCGCTCTCGCGTAGGCCTGCGTCCCGTCTTCAGAGAGTCCGTCGACCACGACGATCTCTATCAGTTCCGGCGGATAGTTCTGCGCGCGGATGCTTTCGATGACGGGAGGAAGGCGCTTGATCTCGTTGAGCGTCGCGATGATGAACGATACCTTCATCGCGCGACCTCGACTTTCGCGCCGTCGAGTTCTGCCGAGCGAAGGGCC
>DATAQH010000400.1:0-11110 GCA_036264815.1 Candidatus Cybelea sp. | reverse complement strand
GGACTCTACGCAAACTGCGGCGGCAACAGCGTGGCTCGTTGGAGCTTCCCGGCCGGAGGCGACCCGACGAACGGCAACGACGACGTTGGCCTCTCCCCGACCGGGGCCGCGATCAGCATGAAAGTCGGGGGATTTTAACGCCGGCCGGTCCGGCGAGAGCGACGCCGGAGCGAAACTATCTGAGCCCTCGACGCTGAAGCCCCCGGCAGGCCTGCGCCTTTCAGAATCCCGCTATCGAGTAGATCGTGCCCTTGTCGCTGCTCCCGCCCTTGGCGGTCGTGCCGAAAAGTGTCTTGCCGACGAGACTTAATGCTGACGACGGCTTCGCTCCGTCACTTCCGGTAAACGTATAGAGGATCTTGAGCGCGCCGCTCGTCGTAATGGAAAACACCGTCCCTCGCTTACCGGTAGGACCCTCGCTCATCGTGCCGTAGAGCGTGCCTCCGACGTTGGTTAAGGCTGCGTCTGGATCCCCGCCGGCGTTCCCCTTCACGGACGCGCTATAGAGTGTCTTGAAGTTGCCGCCGCTGGTGATTGAAAAGACCGAACCAAGGTTGTTCTTCCCTCCCTTATACGCGGTGCCGTACAACGTTCCGCCGAGGTTCATCAAGAAGCAGTTGAAGGCACAGCTCCCGTCCGAGTCGTTCTTGAAGCGGTAGAGCACCGCTTCATTCCCTCCGGTCGTCACGCTGAAGATCGTGCCATTGCCGGTTACGCCACCGATTCCGCCGTTTGTGGTCGTTCCGTAAAGCTTGCCTCCGAGGTTCACCAGCTTGCTGCCCGGGGAGCTGCCGTCATCTTTCTTCGATCCGAAGAAGTAGCGAACTTTTTCTTGGCCGCTCCTGGAGATCGAGAAAACCGTTCCGCAGTTGCTGCAGGCACCATTGCCAACGTCTCCCCCATCAGCAGTCGTACCGTAAAGCGTGCCGCGCACATTGGTCAACGGAGCCGTCGGTGTGGCACCGTCGCGTGCTCCGCCTTTAAAACTGTACAGCGTGGCGAACGCACCGGTTGTCGCAATCGAGAAGACCGTTCCCTTGCCGTTCGCTCCGCCTCCTTCGGTGGTACCGTACACCATGCCGCCAACGTTCGTGAGGCCGGCCGGCAATGATCCGTCAGCCGGTTTACCTTTGAAACTATGCAACACGGTAAAGTTCGTACCGTCCGGCGAGATCGAGAAGACGGTTCCCTTGTCGTAGCGTCCCCCCGAGAAACTGGTCCCGTACAAAAGGTTTCCGACTTTGATCAAATCTGAGGGAGTCTCGCCATCCGTCGCTCCGCCAGAAAAGCTATGGAGTACCGTTTCGTTCACGGCTGCCTTTCGCAAAAACGGCGGTGCATTGCTCGGCGGCGTGAAGCTCGAGTACGAACCGCCGTTACAAGCGGCTAATGTGATTAAGGCCACGGCAGCGAAAAAGGCGGTAGTCCTCAACAATGCAGACTCCTTTTCGAAAAATGAGCACTTCGCGAGATCAAACGGTAACTGCCGGGAGCGACGAGCCCCTGGTCGCCCGTGCATTACGCGAGCTTGCAGCCGGTTTCCTATTAGGCTTGCTTATACAGCTGTCGCACTCTAAAGCTCACGGAGGCGCGAGCGTACGTTCCCATTTTTTGCGGTTCACGAAAGCGCGAACGAACGTAAGCAGGACGATTGGCCCACAGACGACCGGCCCATTAAGCTCTTGAGATTCGCGGGGCGCTTTCGTAAAGTAACCGTAGTGATCGCACGCTATGTCGCCGGCGTCTGTTTGACGTTGGCGCTTCTGGGCTGTCAGGCGCCCGGCTCCGGATTTGGAGCACCGGCAGAGGTGCAGCGCGCGAGCGATCCGTTCTCTCGCTCAGCTGGGCGAGAGAAGGTTCTGCTTAATTTCGATGGCACCAACGGCCTCAACCCGACATCGGGGGTGACGCAGTTGCAGGCGCGCAGCGACGCCTTCTACGGGACCACCATGACCGGAGGATCGGACGGCGTGGGCACCGTTTATCGCGTAACGGCCACCGGTTCGGGTCGCGTCGTCCGCAACGTCAAGGGAGGCTTCTCGCCCACGGGGGCCCTGACGCCGCTGGGCGACGAGTTCTACGGAACCGCCGGGGCCAACGATCGTTGCCGGTCGCGCGGCGCCGCTAAATGTGCCGGTGAGGTTTATGCGATCGACAAGGTCGGCAAACGGCGATTGGTTTATGCCTTCAAAGGCGGACGAGATGGCGCGCAGCCGCGGGGCACACTGACCGCTCTGAACGGCACGCTGTACGGCGTCACGTCTTACGGCGGCAAATACGGCGTGGGTACCATTTTCTCGGTTACGCCGGACGGCCGGGAGAAGGTGCTCCACAGCTTCGTCAAGCCGTACGGTGTTCAACCGACGGGCGGCCTCGTCGCCCTCAATGGCGTGCTCTACGGCACGACGGCGTCGGGCGGCGCAAACTCCGACGGCACCGTCTTCAGCGTCACGACCGGCGGGCAACAGACCGTGATCTACAGCTTCGCCGGATCGCCCGACGGCGCTTCGCCCCAAGCGGGACTTACGGAGGTCGACGGCACGCTCTACGGCACGACTGCCGGCGGCGGCAGCGAAGGCTGTAACCTGGGCGGCGCGTGCGGCATCGTTTTCTCGATCGACACGTCAGGTCACGAAACCGTGCTGCACAGCTTCGCCGGCGCAGACGGCGATACACCGGTCGCCGCGCTCATCGACGTTGGCGGGACGCTGTACGGCACGACCACCATTGGAGGCGGCGTGTACGCCTGCGGTGATATCGTCTCATGCGGCACCGTTTTTTCGATCGACACGTCGGGCAACGAACGCGTGATTCATACCTTCACGGGCGCGCCGGACGGCGCGTTTCCCCATGCCGAACTCGTTTATTCAAACGGCGCGCTCGTCGGAACGACGCAAGGCGGAGGCTCCGGAGAATCGGGGGGCTGCGTTAACTACCACGGATGCGGAACCGTCTTCGCCGTCCCGCTGCCGACGCATCGGTCGGCGAAAGGGCGATAACGCCGTGCGTTTTGGATCGGTCGTCTCGATTGGTACGATGGCCGGCGCGCTGCCGGTTCTCGCCGCCTGCGGCGCCGGTCTGCAGGCGTTCGGCGTGAACCCGAACGCCGGAGCACCGATGGCCCGCACGCCGGCGACCGAAAGCGTGCTTCACAGTTTCGGAGCCCCCGGCGACGGGGCGCTTCCGGTCGCGGGTTTAATCGACGCCGGCGGCACGATGTACGGCACGACGACCCTCGGCGGCCGCAGAGTGGGTTCGCTGTGCAGCGTCACCGGTTGCGGAACGGTCTTCAGCGTGACCCCCGACGGCAAAGAAGCCGTCGTTTATGCGTTCAGTGGTTCCGACGGCGCAGATCCCTCGGCCGGTCTCGTCGACGTCAGCGACGTGCTGTATGGCACCACGAGCTACGGCGGCACTCGGGGTCAGGGCACGGTATTCAGCGTCACGCGATCCGGTAAAGAGCGCGTGCTGTACAGCTTCGGAAAGAAACCGGATGGCCAGATGCCGGTAGCGGGCCTCGTCGCCGCAGGGGACACGCTCTACGGCACGACGTTTTACGGCTGTGCCAACGATACCGGCTGTGTCTTCAGCATCAGCCGCTCGGGTCGTGAGAAGGTGCTGTACTCGTTCAAAGCCGACTCGTACGGCGATGGCGCTTATCCAGAGGCCGGCTTAACGGAGGTCGGCGGCAAGCTCTACGGCACCACCGGCGGCGGCGGCTCGGGAGCCGGAACCGTGTTCGAGATCGCGTTGACCGGAAAAGAACGCGTGCTATACCGGTTCGCATCCTATGGCGGCGACGGCCGGTCGCCGGACTCGGCTCTCGTCGCGCGCGGCGGCACGCTCTATGGGACGACGTTATCCGGCGGAACGAACAACTTCGGGACGGTCTTCAGCGTCACGAGAGACGGCAAAGAACGCGTCCTGCACCGTTTTCACGGCGTCCCGGACGGCCTGACGCCGTTCGGTGGGCTCGTCGACGTCGGGGGAACCCTCTACGGCACGACGTGGCAAGGCGGAATGAAGAGCGGTGAGTCCGATGCCGGCGTCGGCACGATCTTCTCGATCGCACCTTCGGGAAAGGAACGCGTGGTGTACGCTTTCGCAGGTCCGCCCGACGGCGCGCTCGTGCACGCGGGTCTCATCGAGGTGAACGGTGCGCTCTACGGCGCCGCATCGTCCGGCGGTGCCTATCCCGAAAAAGATTGCCCCGCCGGCTACGCCGACGGATGCGGCGCGATCTTCAAACTCACGCTTTAAGAACGCACCACCTCAGTAGGCAGTCCACGGCACTAGCCTCCAATGTGGAATGTGACGAACAAAATTGCTTGAGTAATCACAAACGCAATCGGAAGAATCACGCCGGCGAGCTGACGCATGCGTAACGCTCGCTCCGCCGAACGGTTAATCTGGAGAAGGTGGATCCCGACGATCGTGGCAATGGAGATAACGACGAAAATGAAGCACGTAAATAGCAATGCGTCTATGTAAGTGATATATTCGGTGCGCGGTAAGACGCTCGTGGCAGTGATATTGAAAGCGACGATGATCAGCAGCGTGGCAACGGCAGATTGGAGCTGGTCTTTCGTTTTAAACTCTTCGTGCGAAAGCCAGAACGTTATCCACGAAATAATTACCAGCAGGATCAGCGGTATAATGAATTTCCAAATGTAAGACTTGGGGTTGCGCCGAACTTTGAGGCCGAATTCCACGGCGTTGGCGCTGCTAGCACTCCCCACGACCGGAACCGATCTTTCGGTAAGGGAGACTGGGACCCATTGCGCGAGGCCGGCATAGTTCTGGTTCGGCAACGACGATTCTGCGGGATTCGACTTCAAAATGGTACGATCGATATCGTCGCCGCGCGCTTGAACGACGACGGGCAAGACTTCTGAGTCAAAGGGAAAGCGACGCAAATCTAAATTGGTTGATAGGGTCGCGTTGAACGCCTGAGCGTATACGACCGTTCCATCCGGGCGGTAATAGAGATCGACGAATCGGAAATTGGTCGGCGTAACTTCGTTGGTGAAGTCAAAGCCCGGCTTCCATGCCGTGTCGGGTAAATCGCGATAAGACTGTCCTCGCGAGCGCTGCCGAAATGTAAGCCTTGGGTCGTTCCACTTTGCGACGAGCAGACCCGTAACTTGCCAGTTTTCCTTCACCTCATCGATGGCGGCAAGGTTGCGTACAACAAGCGCGACATGAATGACGATCGCATGATCTTGAGTCGGCTCCGTCGATACTGCGGAAGCGACCGCGGCGCTCCGGCACGCACAAAAGATCAGACTCGCAATCAGGGATACGATCGCGAAATAACGGTTGGAACGCGATGGCGGCACAGTCTCTCCAGCTTCGTCGGGGCCGGCGACCGCGCCCCCCATGTGACTGCGGCGCCTCGCGCGATAACGAGGCGCTGGCGCAGGGAAGATCCTCGCGCGCGCCTTATTATCGGCTCGCTATGGGAAAAACGCTGCGATGTGCGCTTTGGACGTCGGCCGCGCCGCTTCTTTGGCTGAGCGCCGGCGCAACTTCTCTAGCGGGCGGCGCAAAACTCACCGCGGGAATCGAGCCCGCGTTCACAGCATGTCTCGCCGCCAGTTCGTCTTGCACGAAGTTCGTGCGAACGCAATTTCGCCTTCAGTACAAGCCCTTTTCCGTGCCCGGATTCTCCGCCCGAATCAGGCTTCTGCGGGCTTATCAAATGACCGTGGACGACGATCAAGATGAAGGATCCAGCGAAGAGCAGCAGACCAGCAGGTTCGATCCGCCCTTCGACCTTGCCGACGTCAAACTTCGATTCACCGCACCTGACGGGCGCGATCGCTTCGAAGCGCGAGCCGGCTACTCATATCAGCATTCCAATCCCTATAACGCAGACGGCTATCATGCCGCATACGTTTCCGGCGAGTATTACTTTGGGCCGCGCATGGCATCGGGTTGGGGTGGCCTGTCGCGTCGATTCGACGTCCTGCTGCGCATCTCGCAAAATCTTTACGCCACATCGAACCGTCCTCTACAGAGATTCGTGCAACTCGTACCGACATACACCGTTCCCCTAACCAACGACGGATCGACGCGCGCGTATGCTTCCTACGCCAGGGAGGTCGGGATCAGCGGAATCAGCAACACGCGAACTCCTTCTAATCGTTTCGAGCTTGGCGCCTATCGCAACCCGGCACGCTGGCTCGAACTCTATGCGCGCATGGCCTGGTGGGCGACGCGCGGCGTGCCCGGTACCGCCAGAGTCGTCGCTGGGGCCGATATCACGATCTAGTTGAGCGCCCCCTTCTTACCTCGACCGAACGCCCATCGGTAACTGTCAGATCGAGCGGAAACCACGCCATGTCCACGTTGGGGAGCATGCCCGACCTAAGAGACTGAGAGGAAAGCCGGCGCAGGTAGGCGCCGGCCTTTTAGGCTCCCGACAAGTTTCGACTATTTCGTCCCCAGCGTGAACGCGCACAACGTGTAACATCCGGTGTACACCGTGCCGTTAACGACGATGCCGCTCGCCGGCGAAGAACCGTTGCTGATGGTGCTCGTCGACCATATCAGGCTACCGTTTTTGGCGTTGAACGCGGCGATCGCGACGTTATCGTTGTTTCCCCCGCCGCCGTTGGTGTAGAGGATGTTGTTCGCAACGGTGGCCTGACCACCCACGAACATGTTGCCGTTGGACGTAAAACTCCAGACTTTATTGCCGTTCTTCACTTTGAGCGCGTAGACGCCGGTTCCACCGTCGACCACGTACAAGCGAGACTCATCCACGGCCAACGCGGCACCGTTGGTCGCTGGGAGATTAACTTTCCAGACTTGAGCGCCCGTCTTGGCGTTGAGTGCGAGTATCGCGTTGGCGCTGCCGAGCGGCTCGACCACGTACAGATTGTTTTTGTCCGCAATCAGCTGCTCGATGTAGATCGTCGGTGAGTCGTCGCACCAAGCTTCCGAGCCGGATGAAGTGTAAAACGCGCAGATTTCGGTCGCGCCGCTCGTGCCTTGGCAGGCGAGCACGCCGTACACCAGTCCGCCGGAAAGCGGTGGCGGATTTTCGCCGCCATATCCCCCATCGGGGCAATGGTAGACACCCGCGACGGACCAGACGATGTTGCCGTTCTTAGGATTGATCGCCAGCGTGTCGGGCTGCTCGTTTACCCCCTGCGTCATCTGCAGATAGATTCGCTTGCCGTCATAGGCCGGCGAAGTGTCGGGGCCGTTCGCAAGGCCGGGACACGGATTGCTTTGGTACTCGGTGCAGTATCGCTTCCAAACGACCTTTCCGCTATTCGCGTTGACGCCGCACACGCCGGTCAACCACTTCGATGGCGATCCGTTGCTGCACGGCGTGACGATGACGTTGCCGGCTACGGCTGAAACCGCGTGGGTAAAGCCGCCCCATGGCCCGTTCAAATTCACGTTCGCGTACCATTTCTGCGTGCCGGTCTCGGCGTTAAGCGCATATAGGCCCGCGTTGGACTGACCCATGTCGTCGACGTAGAGGACGTTTTTGTCGTAGACGATCCCACCGGGCTGAACGATCGATTGATCGTTCCATGCGACCTTCAGCTTGGAAACATTGGCCGCACCGATCGTCTTCTCTAGGGGGTTGTAGCCGCCGTGGCCCTGATCGTAGCCGAACTGCCGCCACTGAGCCGTCGTCACGTCGGGGACGCCGCCACGCATCGGCGTCGTCGGGCTCTGCACCGACGTCGCAACGGGCGAGACGGGGGCGAACGGCGTGCCGGCGGTCGACGACGCCGCACACCCACTCGCAAAGACCGTTGGGAATCCAAAGAGCGCGATCGCCGAGGCGACCTTCCGAATGCCGCGCATCACAACGAAGCTTCCTTTCACAAAAGCCGGCGCCACAACGGTGGGCCGTGCACGCATATCCTACGGAAGCGCTGGCCGGGGCGGTATGGGTGGGCAACCCTACCGGCTCGAAACGGGGTTAGCGCGCGCCGACCAGGTAGTTCCGCAGTTCGCGGCGTGAGGAAACACCAAGTTTCTGGAAGGCCGAGCCGAGGTGTTTTTCGACGGTCTTGTGACTAATCGACAGGGTGCGAGCGATCTCGAGATTCGACCGTCCGTCCGCGGCGAGCTCGACGATCTCGCGCTCGCGGGGCGAGAGCGCCGCCAGCTCTGATGGTTCATCGAGGCTGCGCGGCGCGATCCGGGGAGCGGCTGGGGTTCCGCCCGTCAGCCGCTGGACGTGATAGGTCGCGCCGCATCGGCGGTACAATGCCAGCGCCGCCTCGGCCTCACCCGCGACTTCGTGCGCCGCGGCTTCGAGTAGCGGGGTCCCGAAGCGCCGGAAACCCACAGCTGCTTCGCTTGCCAAACGCTTAGCCCGGGGCGAACCTGCCTCGCACTCGCACAGTGCGTCGAACAAGGCGAGCGCCGCGCGTTCGAGGCCGTCGCTTCGTTCCGCCGCACGAGCGAGATATTCGCGCGCCCGCGCACGATCCTCGTTGGCTCCATAGCGCGCGACCGCAAGCAGCGTCAACACCTGCCCGCGCACCGTCTCGCATTCGGGAAGTACGCGGTGCAGTAAGGCTTGGGCGTCGGTAACGCGGCCGCGACGGGCGAGCACCTCGGCGAAGCCGTACCCGCATTCGATTTCCGTAACGGCGTCAAGCCCCTCATCGAAGCCGTCAAACCACGTTTGAATCAGACCGTCGTCGCCGAGATACGTGCCCACAGCCGTACCCGCGGCGCGTGCGAACGTCAAATTCACACGATTGTCAGTCGTTGTCGGAACCTCGCTGAGCGCCTTTCGCGCCGCTTTCAGGTCGCCGCTCAAGACGTAACATAGCGCCGCCGTCGCGTGGGCGCACTCTTCCGCGTGCCGGCTCTTGAATTCGCGCGCCGCATGCAACGCTCGCTCGATATTTTCGCGCGCTTCGAGGTGCTCCCCAAAGGACGCCAAAAATTTCGCTCCGTTATAATAGGCACCCGCGATGGCGCCGGCCCCGTGGGCGCGCGCGGCTTCCTGCCACGCGAGATACTCGCACCGAAACGCCTGGATGTCGCCGAGTTCGGCCGCCACGCAGGCGCTAACGTTGTGGTAACGCACACTAATGTCGGTGGCGACGGCTTTCGCCTTTGGGTCCACCTGCGCAAGGTGCGCCTTGGCGCGCGTAGGAAACCGCATCGCCGACGAGATCCAGGCGATTCCGAGATGGAGGCGCGAGCGCGCGAGGAACTCGCGTCGGTCCAAGTGCTCCAACATGTACTCAAGCGCAGCGCTGGTATCGACGAGTTGCGTCGTATAGGCCGTCATCGCTTCGCGAACCCGGCACACAGCTTCGCGTTCGTACGCGCCGGCGCCGGCGAACGCGTCGGCCGCCGCGCGGTACGTCGCCAAGCCTTCTTCGGCCATGCTCTGCACCAAACGAATGTTCGCGACTTTTTCGAGAAGGACGCCGCGCTTGAACGGATCGAGAACTTTGGCCTCCAGCGCGCGCCGGTAGAATGCGATGGCGTCTTCGTGCGCGTACACTTTGCGCGCCTCATCGCCAGCCAACTCACCATAGCGGATGGAGCGTTCGTCGTCGCCGGCAGCCCACCAGTGGTAGGCAAGGGCTTCGATCGATCGATCGGCCTCTGGCGCATTTTCTAATGTCAGCGCGATGCGGCGATGTAACGGACGCAATTCCGTCCGCAAGAAATCGCCGCAGATGGCCTCGCGCGTAAGACCGTGACGGAACCGAAAGACGTCCGGTTCGAGTTCCTCGATGAGCTGGAAATCCCGAGCGCGCCGTAACGCCGGAAGCAAGAGCTCTGCCTCGCTCTCGGCGACTGACGCCAGCAGACGGAGCGAGAACGTTCGACCGATGACCGCGGCTTGCGTAATGATTCCGCGCTCCTCCTCCGCAAACGGGCGCAACCGCTCGAGCAGCGTCGTGCGCACGCTGCGTGGAACTTGTAGTCCGCGGTCGCGATCGCGGCGATCGGCCGCTTCCTGAACCGCGTTTTTCAACAGCTCTTCTGTGAAAAACGGATTGCCTTCGCCCGCAAGCGCGATCGCCCGGCGGCGGTCGTCGTCCAATGGAATTCCGGACAGCGCTTCGTCGATGAACGTTCGCAACTCCAGGCCCTGCAACCCAGTCAAGTCGATGCGACCCGCGTGGGCGGAACGGTCGACCCTTTCGATGGCGGCGGCGGCGGGATGGCCCGCGTGCAGATCATCGGGACGAAACGACGCGAGAAGCAGAACGCGCATGCGGCCGATTCTCGAGCCGAAGTATGCGAGCAGATCCAGCGTCGCTGCGTCGGCCCAGTGAAGATCCTCGATCACCACGACCAACGCCTTACGGGCCGCGATCGCCGCGAATCGATCGACGATGTCCTCGAAATACTGGCGTTTCGATTCGGCGGGCGTCAATCGTTCGGCGGCGGCGTCGACCGTCGATAAAGCGTCCAGTAACGGACCGTACGGACGGCCGCCGAATTCGCGACAGGGCCCCCGTGTAATACGCCAGCGCGAATATGCGAGGGAACGGCAAAATTCTTCGACGAGGCGCGACTTGCCCAAGCCGGCGTCGCCGGCCACGAACACGACGCCGCCTCGCGAGGCGCCGGCTTCTAGCCGCCGTTCTTTGAGATATGCGAGCTCGGCGCGGCGTCCAACAAACGCGCGGCAGAGAACGGGTCGAACGATCACTCCGCCTCTCTCATTGGCGCTCCGGCGCCACGTCGCCTTGGGTCTCTCAGCCCTCCTCGTTCAGACCGATGAGCTTGCTTGACAAGCGGCGATATTGCTCGGAACCCTGAATTGCGAACTCGCGCGCCCGCGCGTAGTACACCCGCGCCTCCGCGTCCGCAAAAGCAGCGGCGGCTCGGTCGCCCGCCATTTCGTTGTAGTGGCGACCGCGAACGGCATCGCGACCTAACCACGAGTGATACGCTAGATCGTCGAGCGAAATTCCCTCAGGCCCGGCGCATCGTTCGAGCGCGCAAGCGATCCGCCGGTGTATCGGACGTACGCGCGTCGCCACGAACTCTCCATAGGCGACGTCCCGGATCAATGCATGGCGAAAAGCATACCAATCCCCACTCGAGCCTTCTCGTACAACGAGCTGCAACGCACAGACTTTATCGAGCGCTTCGC
>DATAQH010000398.1:0-3209 GCA_036264815.1 Candidatus Cybelea sp. | reverse complement strand
AAGTCGACTTTTTTCGGACGTAATTCGCTCGCTTGTTTAAATGCGCCAAGCGTGTGCTCTATCCCTCAGCGATGCTCGTCACGGCCTGCACGAGAGAGTCTTTTCCTTTGGTCGCCGTTTTGAACGCCAGCTGCACGTAGTCGACGATCTCGGGGAGCCGCCGCAGGTAGCCAGCGACGAAGCGCCGCGAGAAGATCCGCTTTGCGGAAAGGTACTCCGCTTCGTACAGCAGCAGCAGATTCGTGACGATGAAGTGGCGCATCGCGCTGCCTTGCTTGACGTGCACGCGCCATCGCTTCGAGATATCCACATTGGTAAAGATTGTGTTGCGCAGCGAGCCGGAGAGCACTGCCGGGTGCACGGTCACCGCGCTGTCGTAGTTCTCGGGCATGCGCTCGTGCCGCTCGATCTTGCCGGTGCGAAAGTCGACGCACCAATACTCGGGGCTGGGCTTCTCGATTGGAAAGACCCAGCGAGCATTCATCAGCGGCCGCAGAAACCGGGTCGCTTTCAGAAACTTAGTGAAGTAACCGGAGAAGTCTTCAAATGCGATCTGTTTCTGATCCTCGGATCCGTAGTTCTTTTCGAGGCGTTCCTGCACTTCTTGGGCTCGCGTCTCGGCGTAGGCGGCCATATCGCTGACGACGGCACCGCTGAGGTTGAAACCGGATTCCGACGACCACGAACTCCCGACCGGCATCACGATCGCCGAGGTCTGCGGCACGCGTGCCGAATTCGCTTCGAAGTACGCTTTCATCTCCGGAGCCGAGACGAGAAAGCGATTCTCGTCGCGAACCTCGCGGTGCAGGTGGCAGATTCCGCTGGCAAACGGAATCGCGTAACGCGGGCGCAGTTGTTGCGCGGCCGCAACGAACGCCTCCATGTACGTACGAGCATCGACGGGCAGGCGATCGGCGGGGTCTTCGAAGGTGTAGCGCGTCGGGTACGACCACGCGGGCGAGTGGCTTCTCAGCATGAAGTCGACCTTCGGATACTTCGCGCGGAAGCTGCGCCACGACGACGGAAGCGGTTTTGCGTCGTTGAGATCGACCAGGACCACGCCGTCGGCTTCGACGACCGCGACGCTGTCGTCTTGGAAGCTGATTTGGTAGCTCGTGAACGTCAACCCGTCGGCCAACTGGATCGGGCGCCCGTGCTCCAACTCGATGATGTGCGCGAAGCCGATCTCGCGCAGCTGCTCGTGCAGACCCGAGATCGGAAACCGAGGCACCATCACCGTCGTTTTCTTGGAGAACTTCTTGAGCGTCTTGGGATCGAAGTGGTCGAAATGCCAGTGCGTTACGTAGACGTAGTCGGCATCGAAGATGTCGGGCCCGAAGAGCGGCGGGGGCGCGTGCCACCAAGCCGACCAATAGGCCGGTTCGTTCAGCCAGGGGTCGATGACCAGCCGCTTGCCGCGAGCCTCAATATCCAAACAGGCGTGGCTAACGATCCGAAATTGCATAGGTGCGGCTCCTTCGTCAGGCATTTGGCGTCTCCCATCCCGCCGCGCAGGCCGGTGTCGACCGGCAAATTACGACGGCGACTTATGTAGGAAGCTCGCTCGAGCACTTCGCCTGACCCGGCATCTCACTGCATCGTTCGGATCGAGATGGCTCCCGTCGTCGTCGCTAAGCGAACGCGGGCGGTGCCCGCACCGATTTTCCCGCCGGCGCGAGAGCCGACGATGTTCTCGCGGCTCTGGTCGATCCCGGGAAAGTCGCTCGAGAAACTCCCGACGACGCTTTGGGCCTCGAGACTCGCGCTGCTTTCGCGCGCGAGCCATAATGTGACCGTTCCGGTGGTAGCCCGCAAGTCGATCGAACGACTGCCGTCGACTTTACCCAACCGCGCGTCGACCGTACCTGCCTGCGTTTCGACGGTGACGTCACCGGTAACGCCCGCGACTCGAACCGGGCCGGCTACGTTTCGGACGTCGAGGGAGGACGCTTGGGGAACGGCGATCGTATAACGCACGCCGCCGTTGTGGTCGTCGCCCTCGTAGCGCGTTTTAATCGATATGCCGGCCGCGCCGCGGCTAACGTCGATCGTTATTCCGCGCAGCTCGGAGGCGTCGTAGCCGTACTTCGTCGCGGAAACGTCGACCGATGGTTTTGTCCACGTTTCGATCGTCACGCTACCGGCTACGTTGTCGACGGTAACCGAGGGCGATGTGCCGCTGTCGATCGTCTGGTGGAACTCTTCGTGCACGCGCTCGCCCGACGCTCCGCTGCAGGCGCAGAGCGCTAACGCGGCGACGGGAAGCAGACCCCGCATCATCGCACTGCTTTCCGGGCATCTCGCATGCGAATCCTTTCGATAGCGCTGGCCGCGAGAGGGAGCGCATCGGCTGAAAAGCCGCGGCAGGAAGCCGAGCTTCGCGAGTTCTATCCGAGCATTCGAATGGTCGCAAGCGTGACGCCGGCCGGCGTTGAACGGCTGGCGCTCCTTCTCGGGCTCGCGCTCTTCTTCGGATTTGCCTTCGAAGGGTTCTATGCCGACGAGATGCCGCACCGGCCCGGCGGCGTCCGCACCTTCCCGTTGCTGGCACTCGCGGGCGGCGCGCTCTATCTTCTCGAGCCGCACTACGCCGCGGCGTTCATCGCCGGGCTGCTCGTCGTCGGCGGATGGATCTACGCACACGTCGCGCGCCACGGCGCAAGTGAGGAAGCTGAAGGTTCGTTCGTCGTTCCGGCGTGCAACCTCCTCGCGTACATTCTGGGCGCGTTGTGCGTCACCGCGCCGATCTGGTTCTGCATCGCCGTAGCCGTTGCCGCGGTGTTCCTCCTCGGCGGGCGGCGCCCGCTGCACGACCTAGCGAACCGCGTTCCAGCCTCCGAGATCGTCACTGCCGGACAGTTCCTGATCCTCGTCGGCGTCGTCTTGCCGCTTTTGCCGGGACTCCCCGTCATCCCATATACGACGGTCACTCCCTTCGGCATCTGGTTGGCAGTCGTCGCCGTCTCCTCGATCTCCTACGCGAGCTACCTGCTGCAACGCTTCGTCCTTCCGCACGGCGGAATGCTGGTGAGCTCGATTCTCGGCGGACTCATTTCGTCGACGGCAACGACCGTCGTGCTTTCGCGCCGATCGCGCGACGAAGGGATGACGCCGCCGCTGCAAGCCGGCATCGTCGCCGCCACGGCGGTGATGTACCTGCGGATCCTGATGGTCTGCGCGCTCTTCAATCTTGCACTTGCGCGGCTGGT
>DATAQH010000396.1:0-16044 GCA_036264815.1 Candidatus Cybelea sp. | reverse complement strand
ACGAAGCGCTCGGAGCCTACCCGCTGCTCTATGAAGGCGCCGATGCGGCGCGATTGCGCTCGTTTTCCGCCGAGGTCTTAGCTCCGCTGCGTACCTACGACGAAAAGCACCAGACCGATCTCGAGCGCACGCTCAAGCTGTACTTCGCCGTAGGGCAGAACATCAAAACGGCCTCCGAGCGGCTCTGCGTTCATCGCCAGACGATCTTCTACCGCCTCCGGCAGATCGGTGAGATCACTTCACGAACGCTCGAGAGCGCGCACGACCAGCTCACCTTCCGTATGGCGGTTGCAGTCGATGAACTCCACACCTAGGGCACAATGGCGCCGGCCTTCGGGCAAGCGCGACGTCCTAAAGATCGCGCGCGAAGAGGACGTCCGCTTCGTGCGTCTGGTCTTTGCGGACATCTTCGGAGTCAGCAAGAACGTTTCGATACCCGTCGATCGCCTCGACGACGCGCTCGAAGGCCGCATCACCTTCGACGGCGGCTCGATCGATGGTTTCGTACGCGGTGAGGAACTCGACATGGTCCTTCGCCCGGACCCGTCGTCCTTCGCGATCTATCCCTGGCGCGCGGCCCCCGAAGGGCGGGAAGGACGCCTGATCTGCGATATCGCGATGCCCGACGGGTCGCCGTTTGAAGGCTGTCCGCGAACCACGCTGCGGCGTGCGGTGGAGAGCGCGCCGCGACTGGCCGGCGTTCGCATCGCTTTGGAGATCGAGTTCTATTTATTTGCGCGCGGGACCGGCGACGAGTCGTCGACGATCACCCCCGACGTCGGCTCCTATTTCGATTTCTCCGCAAACGACCGCGGTGAGGAAGCGCGCAATGCAATGGTCGCGGCGCTGCAGTCGATGGGGGTGCCCGTCGCGTCCGCGCACCACGAGCACGGCGCCGGGCAGCACGAGCTCGACGTCGCGCACGACGACCCGATGGCTGCCGCCGATCACGCGCTGACGCTGCGCACGATCGCCAAGCACGTCGCGGCCGACTTCGATCTGGACGCGACCTTCATGCCCAAGCCGCTCGAAGAACGCGCCGGAAGCGGCTTGCACGTGGATCTGCGCTTGCCCGAGGAGAGCGACGAAGAGACCGCACTCTACGTCGTCGGCGGATTGCTGACGCACGCACCGGCGACCACCGCGATCTGTAATCCGACGGTGAACTCCTACAAACGGCTCGTGGCCGCCTGGGACGCGCCGATCTATTCCGTGTGGTCGGCCCGCAGCGCGAACGCGCTCGTCCGCGTACCGCCGGCGCAGAGACCGCCGCGCGTTGAGATGCGCAGTCCCGATCCGGCCTGCAACCCCTATCTCGCGCTCGCCGTGCTGATCGGCGCGGGGGCCGACGGCATGGCGCGCGGTACGCTGCCGGGTCCGCCGTTTGCGGGCTCGACATACGAGCTAAGCGAGGTGCAGCGTCGCGAGCGCGGGATCACCACGCTGCCGAAGTCGCTGCGTCAAGCCATCACCGAGCTCGACGGCGACGCGATCGTGCGCAGTTCGCTCGGCGACCATCTCTATCACGCATTCCGCGACGCAAAACTCGAAGAGTACGAACGCTACCGCCGCGCCGTACACCCCTGGGAGCGCGAACAGTACCTGCGCCTGTACTAGGGGGCTGTCTCCTAGACGTCCTCGTGAAGAAAGATCTCTTCCACGGGCCGATCGAAGAGGCGCGCGATCTTGTATGCCAGCGGCAGGCTTGGATCGTATTTTTGGATCTCCAGCGCGTTGATCGTCTGACGGCTCACACCGAGTTCGCGGGCGAGCTCCGCCTGCGACCAATTGCGCTCCGCGCGCAGGACTCTCAAGCGGTTCTTCATTTGTAGCGCTGCCGCGCGATGAAGCTGCCGATTCCCCACGTCGATCCGAGGATCGCCCACACCCAAAAGTACGAGAGATCCGGGGCACCCACCGTGCGCTGCAGGAAGCCGTACGAAAACGTGATGACGGCCGTGGCGCCGAAGGCGAACATAATTGCCTCGGCAGTGATCCGCTGCTGCAGCTCGTCGCCCGCGCGATACTCGCGCATAATCACTCCGAGGATGCCGAAACCGGCAATCATCGGCGCGAGCCCAACGACCACACGCAGCGGCAACGCGGTGACGACGTTGTGGTCGATCAGCGTGAGGCTCACGACCAGCAGAACCGCATAGAGTGCGAACCACGCGCCGAGCGCGGCCAGATATCGGGGGCCGCAAAAGGTTCCCATCACGCCACCCATCCGAGGACCGCGATGATGGGCGTCAGCGCGACCGCGTGGAGGAGCGTGAGTTCCAACGTACTTCGCTCGATCGGGAGCGTTGCCGCGAGCACGATCGCGGCACAAATCGCAGGCGGAAAAAGCGTACGGAAGGCTGGGCGGCTGGTTGCGGCGGTTCTCATACGCCTACGGTACGGCACCCTTTACTAAATGTCAAGTGTGCTTTACATCAAGGGGGGGCTCCTGGCCGCCCCTCCGCCTCCGTGCGCAGGAGCCGCCAAGCAAACTCCACGTCGCCGCGCTGCGTTCGCAGATTGCCGATCGCTAGGCGCAGCGCGTAGCGTCCGTCGACCTTCGTGTGCGAGAGAAACACCTCGCCGGTCGCATTGGCGGCGCGCAATAACTCCGCGTTGATCGCGTCGCGCCCGGCCTCGTCGATCCCCGCGGGCGCGTAACGAAAGCAAACGACCGATAACGGATGCGGCGCCAGCACTTCCCAGCTAGGATGCGCGCGAACCCACGATGCGAACTCCTGCGCGAGCTCGATGTGCCGGCGAAGCCGTTCGCGAATTCCCTTCACACCGAAATGTCGCATGACGAACCACAGTTTGAGCGCGCGAAAGCGCCGGCCCAGCTGCAGTCCGTAATCCATGTAGTTGACGACCCCTTCTTCGGGCGTCGTCAGGTACTCCGGAACGAGCGAAAACGCGCGGCGCACGATCGATTCGTCCCTGAGAAAGAGCACCGACAGATCCATCGGGACGAACATCCACTTGTGCGGATTGAGGACGAGCGAGTCGGCAAGCTCGACGCCGTCGAGCATCGGGCGAAACTCCGGAATCAGCGCCGCGGTCCCGGCGTAGGCCGCGTCGACGTGCAGCCAGACGCCCTGCTCGCGCGCGACATCGGCAATCGCCCGCACGGGATCGATGGAGGTCGTCGACGTCGTTCCGACCGTCGCAACGACGGCTAACGGTTGCATCCCACGCTCGCGGTCGGCCGCGATTGCGGCGCGCAACGCGCCGGGACGCATCCGGTACGCCTCGTCGCAGTCGACCCGGACGACGTTGCGCTGCCCGAGCCCGAGTGCGATTGCGGCTTTCTCGACGTGCGAGTGTGTTTCGGCGGTGATGTAGACACGCAGCACCGGCAAGTCGCGTCCGGTCATTCCAAGCTCGCGAATCTGCAAGGGAAGCGCCTCGCGCGCCGCGGCCAGTGCCGTGAAGCCGGCGATGGAAGCGGTATCGTAGATCACTCCGGTCCACGAGGGCGGCAACTCGAGCAGCCGCGCGAGCCACCGCATCGTCACCTCTTCCAACTCGGTTGCGGCCGGCGACGTACGCCACAGCATCGCTTTGACGTCGAGCGTGGCGGCCAAGGCCTCGGCCGCAATCCCGGCCGGTGCGGCGCTCGTTGCAAAGTACGCAAAGAAGCGCGGGTGATTCCAGTGTGTCGTACCGGGGACGACGATCCGCTCGAAATCGGCAAGAATTTCTTCTATACCGGTGCCCTCTTCGGGCGCGTCGGCCGGGAGCGAGGCGGCGATCTCACCGGGACGAACCGACGGCATCACGCGATAGTTTTCCGGGTGCTCGAAGTACCGGCGGATCCACGCGGTGACCCGATCCAGCCCCGCCTCCAAGACGTCGTCCTTCATCGCTTGGAGTGTTGGCGCAAGCGACGGAGAAGGCCCTGGAATGAAGTACCGGACCTACCCCAACAGTGACGTTTCCGTCAGCGAGGTCGGCTTCGGACTCTGGACGACGTCGACCGGCTGGTGGGGCGACAAGAGCGACGACGAGGCGGCCGCGCTGTTGCGGGAAGCTTTCGATCTCGGCGTGACGCTGTACGACGCGGCCGACACCTACGGCAACGGCCGCAGCGAGGAGCAGCTCGCGAAAGCCTTCGCCGGACGGCGCGACCGCGTCGTCTATGCGACGAAGTTCGGGTACGATTTTTCGAACGCCGACGGCGCGCGTCGCGGTCAGATGGAGCTTCCGCAAGACTTTTCGGCCGCGTTTATCCGCAAGGCTCTCGAGGCGTCACTAAGCCGGCTGCAGACCGATTATGTCGACATTTACCAAATGCACAACGCGCGGATGGCGCAGATCGACGACGACGCGCTATGGGAGCTGCTAGAAGCGCTCAAACGCGAGGGGAAGATCCGGACCTACGGCGTCGCTTTGGGACCGGCCATCGGCTGGCTCTGGGAAGGCGTCGAGGCCGTGAGGCGCCGGCACGTTCCCAGCCTGCAAATCATTTGGAACATCCTCGAGCAGTATCCCGGCGACGAGCAGATTCGCGCTGCGACCGCTTCGCACGCACCGACGGGCTACATGATCCGCGTCCCTCACTCGAGCGGGATGCTCGAGGGGCACTATACCGCGCAGACGACCTTTCCGCAGAACGATCATCGGCGGCACCGCCCGCACGAGTGGCTGATCAACGGCGTCGCCAAGGTTGAAAAGCTGCGTTTCCTCGAGACGCCGAATCGCACGCTCTGGCAAGCGTCAATTCAATGGCTCCTCGACGAGCCGCGCGTAATGACCGTGCTGCCGAACATCTACGATTCGACACAGCTTCGCGAGTTTGCGGCCGCGCCCGACGCACCCGCTCTGACGCAGGCCGAGCTCGCACGCATCGCCGAGTTATATGCCCAAAACTTCGGCATCGAGGAGCCACCGATGAACTTTAAGGGAACGATGACGATGCCCGAACACTCGCTTTCGTCATGAAGCCGGAACAGATCCTAACGCAGCACGCTCCCGAACCGATCGGGCCTTACAGCCAAGCGATTCAGATCGGCAGCGAGCTCTATTGCAGCGGACAGATCCCGCTCGACCCGCAGACCGGCGAGCTGATCGCAGGAGGCGTCGAGCAGCAGACCGAGCGCGTCATCGAAAACATCGGGGCCGTGCTTTGCGCGGCCGGCTGCCACTTCGTCGACGTCGTGAAGACGACGATCTTTCTCGTGGACATGAAGGATTTCGCGGCGGTCAATGTGGTCTACGAGCGGTATTTCGGGGCGTCGAAACCGGCTCGCTCGACGGTTGCGGTGGCCGCTCTGCCGCGCGGCGCTCGCGTCGAAATAGAGTGTATCGCGAGAACCTAGGGTACTAGGCAGCTCTTGAGCAGGTTCCGCGGCGGGTCCCGGTCCGGAGCAAAACCGGAACCCGCCTTCGGCATCACTGCGGCGTGGTAACGCTCGAGGTCGTCAGTCGCGCCGACTCCTCTTTCGCAATCTGCGCGACGTCGGGATCGAGTGAATCCGCTGCTGCTTTGAGCTGCTCGAGTGCAAGCGTCTTCTCGCCTTGCGCGGCGTAGGCACGGGCGAGCAGGTAGCGGATCCGCCCGTCCCACGGAGCCGCCGCGACGCCTTTGAGCAGCGCCGACTCAGCCAGAGAGTAGAGGCCGTTGTGCTCGTAGTCGATGCCGAGATTGACGTACGACTCTGGAACGTATGGGTCGACGCTTACCGCTTGTACGTAGTACGACACGGCTCGCTTCCAGTCGCCGCGAAGGTCGGCTAAGTAACCGAAGTTCACCAGCGCTTCGGGGCGCTCGGGCTCCAAGCGGTGCGCGCGAGTAAAGGTTCCCAACGCGTCGCCGTAGAGGTTTTTCTGAATCTTCGCGACGCCGAAGTTGTTGAGGCAGGCGTAGTTCAAGCGGTCGACGTTCAGACAGTCCTGAAGATAGCGCGTTGCCGAAATGTTATCGTGCACGTCGAGATATGCCATGCCCAGCCCGTTGAGCGCGGCAATCGACGTCGGATCGTCGTCGAGCGAGCGTTGGAAGTAAACGATTGCTTCGGTCGGACGATGGATCGCCTGGAGCACCTCGCCGTACTCTTCTTGAAGGTCGCCGGCGCTGGGATTCTGCCGTGCCGCGCGCTCGACGTCGGCTCGGTACGCCGGCAGATCTCCCTTGCGCAGATGCAGGACTACCAGATCTCGGATCGAGTCGGTTCCCGGCAGCGCACTCTGAAACTGCGCGATGGCAGCGTCAATGTGGTTTTCGGTCGCCAGTACGACCCCCAAGCGGTTGTGCGTCTCTTTATCGTGCGGATCGCGCGCCAGCAGTTGGCGATAGACCGCTTCGGCCTTATCGAATTTCCCTTGGCGATAGTAGAGATCGCCCAAGAACCGAGCCCCGTCGATTCCGCTGGGATGCGTCGCGACGAAGTCCTCGAGCTGCTTGACCGCGGCGTCGAGTTGGCCCGAGGCGATTAACTGACGCGCATAGAGAATCGCTGCCTCCTGGTCCGCCGCTTTGTAGTCGTCGGTCGGGAGGATGACCGTCTGCGCCACGGCCGGAGCAATCGGGACTCCGAGCCCAGCGACCAGAGCGGTAAGAACGAGTGCGGATAGATAGCGTCGTGTCATTGCAAGCACCTCACCAACTACTATAGCGCTTGGCCGGCGATTGCCGTGACTCGGGCACCGGCTGCCCCCGAACGTACCTAGCGAACGAGCGGCAGCACGTTGCTCGGCACCAAGGGGTAGAAGGCCATGATAACGACCAAGGCGGCGCAGAGCCCAGCGCTGATCCAGGCCAAGGGGACGACCGGCTTCACCCCCGCGTGTGCGTGCTCGTGGGGCGAATACATCGCCAGCACGATCTTCGAATAGGCGTAGAGGGAGATCGCCGTTCCGACGATCAGCGCCGCGGCGAGCCAGATATAGCCGTTCGCGACTCCGGCAGCGAGAATCAGGATCTTTCCGAGGAATCCGGCCGTCGGCGGCAATCCCGAGAGCGCCAAGAGGAATATCGTCATTGCGGCGGCGAGCCACGGGCGCCGGCGCCCGAGGCCGCGATAGCTCTCCAACTTGGCGCCTTCTTCGCCGGGACCCGAGATCGCGGCGGCCACTGCAAACGCGCCAAGATTCATAAACGCGTACGCCGTTAGATAGTAGATTGCGTATCGCAGGCCTAGCGGCGTGCTTCCCGCCATCGCGACGAGAATGTAACCGATCTGCGCGATCCCCGAATATCCGAGCAAACGCTTGAGATCGGTCTGGGCGAGCATCCCGGCGTTGCCGACGATCATCGAGATCCCGGCTGCAATCCAAACGGGCAGCAAGAGCTTCGAACCAACGCCCGCCGGCAGCGCGGCGTAGATAAACCTCGCGAACACCGCTAAGGTCCCGGCTTTGGTGACGACGCTCATGAAGGCGGTCACCGGCAGCGGGGCTCCTTCGAAAACGTCCGGCGTCCACGTATGGAAAGGGACGAGGCTCAGTTTAAAGGCGAGGCCGATCAAAAACATTCCGCCGCCCACCGCAAAGAGCGGGTTCGAGGCGAGTGCCGGATTTACGAAATCGGCGAGCATGACGCTGCCGGTCGCGCCGAAGAGCAGCGCCGAACCGAAGAGCAGAAAACCGGTTGCCGTTGAGCTGAGGATTAAGTATTTGAGGGCGGATTCGCGCGCAGCCTTTCGATCGACCGCGGCGCAGAGCGCGTAGAGGCCCAGCGAGAGCAGTTCGAGCCCGAGAAAGATCGCGATCAAGTTCGCCGCGCCCGCCATCAACATCGCGCCGCAGGCACTCCACAGCATAATCGCCGTGGTGCCGGCCGTTCGCTGTGCAGGGCCGATCGCACCGTACAGCAGCACCGCCCCCGCGGTTCCAATGAGCACAATCTCTTCGAAGACGGTCGCGAAGCCGCCGGTTATAAATCCACCGAAGAACGCGTTGTAGTCGTGCCCGAACTGGCCGCCGGCAACGATGGCGGCGGCGATCGTGCCGGCGAGCGCGACCGCGATCGAAACGTAGCGCGATGGGCCGCGGCCGGAGACGAGGTCGGCGAGCAGCACGACGAGCGCCGTCACCGCGACGATCCCGAGCGGCAGAATCGCGGCCCAATCGGCATTTGTGAACGGCGACGTCACGGCGGCGCGATCCTTTGGGCGGCCACGAGGTTTTGGTGCGTCAGCAGCGGCGTGGGATAGACGCCGACGAGCACGAGCGCCGCGAGCAATGGCGCAATCGCGAGCCCTTCCAGCAACGTGAGGTCGGGGCGAACGGGTAAGTCGGCGCGTTCGGGCCCGTTCATCACATCCTGATAGAGACGCAGCAGATAGGCGGAGGCGAGCACGATCGCGACCAGCGCGACGATCGCGGGCCAAACATAGCCGGCCTGGTACAAGCCGATCAGGATGATCAGCTCGCCGGCAAATCCGGCCAAACCGGGCAAACCGAGTGCGGCGAGCGCCGCGATGCACAACGCTCCCGAGAGGCGCGGATTGGTCCAGCCCAGGCCGCCCAAGCGCTGCAACGCACGCGTCCCTTCGCGCTCTTCGACGTAGCCCAGCACCAAGAAGAGCGTCGCCGAGAAGAGCCCGTGCGCCACGATGTAGACCAGCGCTCCGTCGAGCGCCAGCTGCTGCTGCGACGCGACGGCGATGATGATGAGCCCGAGATGCGAGAGCGAGGAATAGGCGACGATCCGCTTCACGTCGTTTTGAACCAGCGCGATGACCGCCCCGTAGACCAGAGAAATGGCGCCCAAGACGATCAGCGGCGTCGCGTACTCGCGCACGTATGCCGGCAACATCACTGTGGCGATCGCGAGGAATCCGTAGAGCCCGGCTTTCGACTGCACCGCCGAAACGACGGCAACCATGGGCGACGGCAGCGAGCTATACGTCGGCGGCATCCACGTGTGCAGCGGCCAAACCGGGGTCTTCACCAAGAACGCAAAAGCGAAGCCGGCATAGATCCAGGGCGCCCATCCTCCAACGAGCGGAGTGCCGGCGCGTCCGATGACGTCGGTCGTTCCCACAATGACACCGAAGGCCGCCGTCGCGAGCAGGAGCGTCAGGCCTCCGGCGAAGTTGTAGATGAAATACCGCCATGCCGTCGCCGGATGCCCGCCCCAGCCGAGCAGACCAAAGAAGACCGGCACGAGCATTAGATCCCAGAAAAACGCGAAAACGAGCAGGTCGCGTGCCAGGAACAGCCCGAGCATCGTCCCTTCGAGCGCGAGGAGCAGCGCGACGAAATCGCGCGTGCGGTCGATGCGGCATGAGGCGATCGCCGAAGCGGTGCAGATCGTCAGGAGCAACGCGATCCAAAATGAAATCGGCGTAGCGCCGAAGTGGAAGGCGGCGTTAAACGGCCGCGACAACCAGTGCGCGCTCCATTCGCCCGTGCCGGCGGCGATAACCGTAGCGAAGGTGACCACCGCGACCAGCGTGCCGATAATGCGTGAAAGCGTCGTATCGTCACGGGGCAGCAGAAGGAGCAGCGCGGCGGCCGCGATCGGCAGCAGGATCGTTACGAGCACGAGCCCCATCAATGCACGCCTCCCGTGAGCGCGTAGTACGCGATGAAGCACGCGGCGCCAAAGACCAAGATCAAAGCGTACGCGCGCAGCAGACCGGTTTGGAACGATCGTACGAGCGTTCCGAACCAGCGCGTCCCGGCGACGATGTCTCGGACCGCGCCGTCGAGCACGTGCGGGTCGAGCACTTGACCGAAGAACCGGCCCGCGGCCTGGGCCGGCCGAACGAAGATCAGATCGATCGCCGCATCAAAATAGAAAAGGTTCGTCAGCAGCGCAGGCATCCGTTCGCTTTCGATCGCCAATCGGAGAACCGCATCGCGCTGTGCGGCAGCGGTCGCATAGCGCATCCAAGCAATAACCAGGCCGATCGCAACGGCGACCAAAACGAGCAGCGAGGTCAGTCCCTCGGAGATTGCCGGCGTTGCGACCGGCGTCGACGGCACCGCGGGCGCTCCGAAGAGCGGCGCAAAATAATGCGCCCAGGGAGACGCCTCCCCGCCGAACATCAATGCGCCGCCGATGGCGACGGTGGGCGCCACGAGAATCGCGACCGGGACGTTCATGATCATCGCAGCCGTGCCGCCCGTATGAATGTGAGCGTCGCCGCGATACTCCCCGAGAAACGCGATGAAGAGCAGCCGGAACATATAGTAGGCGGTGATGCCGGCCGTGACGATGCCGACCGCGTAGAGCCAGGGATGCCCGTGCGCCAATGCTCCGTAAATGATCTCATCCTTCGAAAAGAAACCGCTGAACGGCGGGATTCCGGAGATCGTAAGTACGCCGGCGAGCATCACCCAGAACGCGAACGGCATCTTCTTCCACAGGCCGCCCATACGCCGCACGTCCTGCTCGTTCGCGAGCGCATGAATCACGAGGCCGGATCCCAAGAACAGCTGCGCTTTGAAGAAAGCGTGCGTGAAGAAATGGGCGACGCCGCCCTCGTAGGCGCCGACGCCGACGCCCATGATCATGTAGCCGATCTGCGACATCGTCGAATAGGCCAAAATACGCTTGATGTCCCACTGCGCCATGCCGAGGATCGCGCCGAGCAAGGCAGTAAGGCCGCCGATCGTGCCGACCAGCAGCTGCGCGTCGTGGCTCACGTTCCACAACGGCGCGCAACGCGCGACGAGATAGACGCCCGCGGTAACCATTGTGGCGGCGTGAATCAAGGCGGAGACGGGAGTCGGACCCTCCATCGCGTCGGGGAGCCAGGTATGCAGCGGAACTTGCGCCGATTTTGCCGCGGCCGCGATGAAGAGTGCCAGGCAGATCGCAAAGACCAGCCCGGAGCCCAGCGTTCCGGCGGCGGCAAAGGTATCGCCGAAACCGATCGAGTGGACGTTGGCGACGATCAAAAAGACCGCGAACATCATCCCGACGTCGCCGACGACGTTGATAACGAAGGCTTTGCGCGCCGCCGCGACGGCCGTCGGGCGCTCGAACCAGAAACCGATGAGGAAGTACGAAGCCAAGCCGACCAGGCCCCACCCGACGAGCAGTCCGACGAAATTGTCGGAGAGTACGAGCGTCAGCATCGCAAAGATAAAGAAACTCATGTAGGCGAAGAAACGCGCGAAGGCGCGGTCGCCCTCCATGTACCCTACCGAGTAAACGACGATCAAGAACCCGACGCCGCTGATGACGAACGTCCACAAAAGCGAGAGCGGATCGAGCAAGAGCCCGAAGTCGAAGCCCGGCATCCATGAAAACAACGGCTGGTGCGCACCGAGCGCGCCGGAGACCGCCTGCGTTCCGTCGTGCCAAGAGAGCACCGCGAGGACGAACGATGCCCCGACGAGCGCGCAGACAAGCCATCCCGCCGCCGTCCGCAGCTGCGGCCCGAACGTCCAGCACAAGATCGCTCCCGCAAGCGGCAGCAGCCACAGCGCAACCAGCATTGGATACGACCCGCTAACCCCCAGCACGTGCGCCATCAACGCGATACTCCAATCGCACTGCGCCCGGCGCGGGCGGTGCGACCGAACGAGCCGGGGCGTACCACCGGTAAGGCGTCAGCCATGCAGCGTCCTCACGTCGTCGACGTCGACGTATTTTTCGGGGCGGAAAGTCGTGACGATGATCGCCAACCCGATGGCGGCCTCCGCGGCCGCGACGGTGATCACGATAAAGGCAAAGATATGCCCCGCGTTCGCCACCCACAGCCGGGCGAATGCGACCAGCAGCAGGTTGGCGGCGTTGAACATCAGCTCGACGGCCATCAGCATGACGAGCGGATTGCGGCGAACGACCACGCCGATGACGCCGATGAAAAACATGACTGAGGCGAGTGCGACGTAGTCGCCGACGGGGACGCTCATCAGCCTTTGCCTTCGCGCAGGATCGCTTCGCGCATCTGGCGATCGCTCTTTACCTGGCCGCGGTGCCCCTCGGCATCGCTCATCTGTTCGCCGCCAAGGGTAATGACGCCGATGACGGCCACCATCAGAACCAGCGCCGTGACCTCAAAGGGCAAGAGCGCGACGGTAAAGAGCTCCTTGCCGAAGTCGCCGATGCTTCCGAAAACGTTGGCGGCGCCGACTGGACCGACGGCCGGGGCCGCGGGCGAGTGAACGCTTGAAACGGCGTAGACCAGAAAACCCAGCGCGCAGAGCGTAAAGATCGCACCCGGAATCCAGATCTTCGGCAAGCGGTCGGGCCCCATCGCAAAGGGCGCGACTCCGCTGCTCAAAAGCGCGATCACGAAGACGAAGAGTATCAAAATCGCCCCGGAGTACACGATGATTTGGATGACCGCGAGAAACTCGGCAGAGAGCGTCACGTAGAGCACTGCCAGCGTCGCAAAGTTGAGCAGCAGGCCAACGACGCTGTAGACGGGTCTCCGGGCCGCAATCGTCCACACGGCACTGGCAATCAGTATCGTTCCGAGCGCCCAAAATGCAGTCATTGCCCGGCCTTGGGCTCCTTGATGATCGCCAGCCCCTGGTGCTGCGTCTTCAAGATCGTTCCGCGCCACGTCGCGTCGTAGCCCGTCGCAACGTCGGTCGTCGACTTGATCTCGCCCACCCGCCCGAGATCGCCGGGAATTCCGCCCGGACGGTCGTCGGGTGCGGCGCCGGCGCCTGCATCGGGGGGAACCAAGAGCCGGTCCTTAGCGTAGATAAACGAGCCGCGGCGGTAATCGGCCATTTCGAAGCGCGGCGTGAGGACGATCGCATCGGTCGGACACGCCTCTTCGCACATCCCGCAGAAGATGCAGCGCAGCTCGTCGATCTCGTAGCGCGCCGCGTAGCGCTCCCCGGGCGAACGGCGTGCTTCCGGCGCGTTCTCAGCGCCGATCACCGTTATTGCGTTAGCCGGGCAGACGCTCGAACAGAGTTCGCAGCCGATGCAGCGCTCTTTGCCGTCGTCGTAACGGCGCAGTTCGTGCAGCCCGTGAAAGCGCGGCGCATGCTGCTTCTTGCGAGACGGATACGGAATGGTCGGCCGCTTGCGAAACATAAAGCCGAAGGTTATCGAGAGGCCCCGCAGGATCGCTCCGACGTTGTAGAGGTGTTTCTTCGAACTGCCGGTCGCCATTAGCCTGCGTACGCCACGACGATAGCCGTCACGACGAGATTGAGCGTCGCGACGGGGAGCAATACCTTCCAACCGAAGGCCATGAGCCGGTCGTAGCGCAGACGCGGCAACGTCGCTCGCAGCCACATGTAGAAGAACATGAAACACGCCACCTTTATGACGAACCACGCGACGCCCGGAACGATGGTAAGGCCGAACGGCGCGTTCCAGCCGCCAAAGAAAAGCAGAGTCGCAATGCACGACACCGTCAGCATATTGACGTACTCGGCGATGAAGAACAGGCCGAAGCGCAGCCCGGAATACTCGGTGTGGAAGCCGGCGACGAGCTCGGTCTCGGCTTCGACGAGATCGAAGGGCGCGCGATTGGTCTCGGCGACCGCGGTAATCGTGTAGATGACGAAGCCCAAAAACTGCGGCAGAACGAACCACCAGCGGGCTTGTGCGTTGACGATGCCGTCGAGCGAGGTCGTCCCTGCCAGCAGGAGGACGCCGATGAACGAGAGCGACATCGCCAGCTCGTAACTGATCATTTGCGCCGTCGAGCGAACGCTGCCCAGCAGCGGGTACTTCGAGCCGCTCGCCCATCCGCCCAAGCAGATACCGTATACGCCCAATGAAGCGATCGCCAAAATCAGCAGAATCCCGGCGTTGACGTTGCCGATGGCCCAGGTCTCGCCCGATGCCGACGCCCCGAACGGTATGACCGCGTAGACGGAAAAGGCCGTGAGCAGCGAGATAAACGGCGCGAGGCGGTAGAGCAGAGGATCGGCCGTCTCGGGCGTCAGGTCTTCTTTGAGGATCAGCTTGGCCGCGTCGGCGGCGGGCTGCAGCAGACCCCACGGACCGACGCGGTTCGGGCCGGGGCGCAGCTGCATCCAGCCCAGAACCTTTCGCTCGACGAGCATCGCATACGCAAACGACGTCACGACGACGAAGAGCAAAATGGCCGACTTGATGAGTACTTCAAGCCACCAAGGCATTACGAAACCCTCATTCCGGCGATCCAAGGATCGTGCTGCCACGTCCCGCCGCCCGAGAGAATGCTTTGCTCGGCGTGCACACCAGATGGCCGCGCCGGCGTATCGTAACGAGCATCGCCGAGCGTCACGTCGCCGCGTTCCTTCGCCACCGCCGCGATGACCGCGCCTTCGATCTCCAAACCCGACGGAAGCGAAACTTCGAGCTGTTCGGCGAGACCGGCAACGATTTCGAGATCGCTGCGAACGAAGTCCGCGACGGCGAGCGCGGCATTGAGCGGCAGGAGATCGCCGGCGGCGTTCAGCGTGGTTCCACTCTTTTCTAGTGCTCCCGCCGCAGGAAGCACGAGTTTCGCGCGTTCCGCCGTTTCCGTCATGAAGAGCTCGCTCACAACGAGGAACGGCACCGCTTCGAGCGCCGACCGCACGGCGGCCGGATCGGGCGCGTTGCGAGCGGGATTCGCGGCAAAGATCGAGAGCGCGGAGAGCTGCCCGTTTCGCGCCCGGTCGAGCATCGCAAACGTATCGAGTCCGCCCGCGGCGGGAAGCATCCCCATCGCCTCAGCGCCTCGCGCGTTGGCCTGTTCGCTCGCAATGTACGTTGCTAACTCCGGAGCATCGGCGAAGGCTCGCGCGAAGCTGCTTCCGACGGCTAAATCGATACCGTCCCACACCAGCGCGATGCGCTTGAAGTCTCCGGCCTCATCTCGAGCCTTGCCGGCGTCCTGCTGCGAGACCAGTTTCGCGCCACAGCGAACGGCTTTCTGGATGCGCAGCCAGAGAACGGGTGCGCGCTGCACGAGCGCAGCTCCGGCAACGACGATCGCCTCCGCGCGATCGATCGCGCCGAGCGTCCCCGCGCGAGATCCCGGCGTCGCTTGACGCTGGGCCCCCGAGCGCCAATCCAGATTTTTTATGCCGAGCGTCCCGAAAACGTGTGCGATCAGGTAAGCCTCTTCGTTGGTAAGCCTGCCTCCGCCGATAACGCCGACACTCTGGGCGCCGTGCGCGGCGATCGCGGCTCGAATCGCTTTTGCCCAAAGAATGAACGCATCGTCCCAGCCGATCTGCGTCCAGCCGCCGTCCTTACGGTAGAGCGGCTGTTTGAGCCGGTCGGGCGACTCGTAAAAGCCGATATTGTATCGTCCGCGATCGCAGAGCCAGCCGTCGGAGATCGGATCTTCTTCGACGAGCATCGTTCGACGAAGCTGGCCGTAGCGCACGTCGGCAAACTGCTGACAGCCGACCGAACACTGCGTACAGGTCGTCTGCGTCCGCTCGAGATCCCACGGCCGCGACTTGAACCGGTATGTTTTCGACGTCAGCGCGCCCACCGGACAGAGTTCGGTGACGTTTCCGGTAAAGAGGTGGCGATACGGCTCTCCCGTCGCGGTCGCGATGATATCGTGAGCGCCGCGATCTTTGACGATCAGCTGCCGCTCGTTGGCGATGATGTCGTCGTAGCGCACGCAGCGCTGACAGACGATGCAGCGCTCCTCATCGAGAACGATCGTCGGGCCCAGATCGACGGCTTTCGGCTTGGAGAGCTTCGGATCGGCGACGTCGGAGGTGCCGCGCGCGTAGGCCATCGCGTAATCCTGCAGATCGCACTCGCCGCCCTTGTCGCAGATCGGGCAATCCAAGGGGTGATTGACTAAGAAAAGCTCGAGCACGCTCGCGCGGGCGGCCTCCACCTTCTCGCCTTGCGTGCGCACGACCATTCCGTCGGACACGACGGTATTGCAGGCGATCTGCAGCTTGGGCATTCCTTCGATCTCGACCATGCAGATGCGGCAGAGTCCGGCCGGCCCGAGCTTCGTGTGATAGCAATAGATGGGAATCTCTTGCTTGATCTGTTTAGCGGCCTCGACCAGCAGCGTTCCTTTGGGAACCGTAACCGGCACGCCGTCGATCGTCAGCGTTATCATCTGGACGTTGGACTCGACCGACGTGCTCACGCCGGCTGCGCCGCCATCGCCGGAATCCGCGACTTGAACTGATCGGGAAAGCGCGTCATGACCGATTTTAGAAACG
>DATAQH010000384.1:0-5480 GCA_036264815.1 Candidatus Cybelea sp. | reverse complement strand
CGGAGATCTTACGCTTCATCGCTGACGGACGCGCGAACTCGGAGATCGCCGAAACCCTTCATCTGGGCCTGGGTACGGTGAAAGGACACATCCGCGACATCCTCGAGAAACTCTCCGCCTCCGATCGCACGCAAGCCGCCGTCGTTGCCTTGAAGAAAGGCTATATTTAGTCTGCGTTTGGACGCGCTGACGCTCTTCGGTCTCTTTGCGGTTACCGCGATGCTCGTGACGTACGCATTGGAGCGCCGCAGCCCGTGGTACGTCCTCGGCTTCGCCGGCGCGTGCGCGCTGGGGTCCGTATACGGTTTCTTACAGGGCGCGTGGCCGTTCGGAATCGTCGAGGCCGTTTTCGCAGGAGTCGCGGTTTGGCGATGGCGCTCCGTAAAACGCGGTTAGCTAGCCGCCGATAATCGAGCGGATGCGCTCGACCGCACCGTTCTTGACGATGACGATCATCGCGTCGCCGGCGCGCAGCGTCGTATCGCCGGTAGGGATCTCGAGATCCTGTTCTGGCCGATCGATCGCGACGACGACGGAGTTGTGCGGGAAACCGATCTCGGAGAGACGCTTGCCGTCGATGGGCGAACGCTCCGGAATCGCGACCTTCACCAGCTGCATGTCGCCTTTGCCGAAGAGATGCATCGTTTCGAGCATCGAGCGGTACTTCGAGGCGTTGACGTGCTCGTTGAGCACGTCGAGGATCAACTCCGTCGAGGAGATGACGATAACCGGATCGTCCTTATCCAAAGAATTGAAGATCAGCTTGTTGGCGGGATTATTGACCCGCGCGATGCAGCGCGCCTTCGATTTACGCTTGGAGAGCAGCACGACGACGAGGTTATCTTCGTCGTCGCCGGTGTCGGCAACGACGACGTCGGCGCGATTGACGCCGGCCGCATCGAGGACCATCGGATCGCAGCCGTCGCCTACGACCGTAACCTTCCGGTCGATCAGGCGCTCGAGCATCTTCGCCTTTCGCTCGTCTTTCTCGACGACGACGACTTCGTGCCCCTGGTCGAGCAGCGCCCGCGAGAGATACGAGCCGACCTTACCGCCGCCGACGATCAGAACGAACACTCTAGGCTGTCGCTCGCGAGAAGGAGGGTGTAGCGCTAAAGCGTGCGGCGAAATCGCCGATCGCGTCGGGCGCGACGACGGCGCTAAGCTCGTCGCCCACTTGCAGGACGAGCTCGGCGGAGGCGACGATCACCTCTTTGGGACCGCGGCGAACGGCGGCGATGCGGATGCGTCCCTCTTCCTCGATGTCGGCGATGCGCTTGCCTGCGTCTGCGTCACCGACAACGGCCGCAAGCGACGTCAGTCGTCCGAAATCGAAGATTTGGTTCTCCCACGGTGCGCCGATGAGTGTGTCGCGGATCATCTTTGCGCCGACGGTTGTCGGACAGACGGTCTGCACGCCGAGCTGGCGGTACATTTGGCCGCGCGGCGGATCGTAGATGCGCGCGACGATGCGTTGGATCTTGAACATTCGCTGCGCGATCAGGGCGGCCATGATATTACGGTTGTCGCCGTTGGTGACGGCGATGAAACCGTCGGCGGTCGCCGCGCCCGCTCGCTTGAGAACGTCGTAATCGATGCCGGTTCCCACGACGACGTGTCCCGTGAAGTTTGGACCGAGACGTTTGAATGCGGCGGCATTTTCGTCGACGACGATGACTTCGTGTCCGTCAGATTCGAGAAGTTTTGCGAGCGACGAGCCGACCCGTCCGCACCCAACGATGAGGTATCTCATGAGCAACGAGAGGCCTCTTTGGAAAGGAAGGGAGCATCGCCCTGCGAAAAAGCGAGAAATCTTCGGGGCGTGGCTCAGCTTGGTAGAGCGCTTCGTTCGGGACGAAGAGGTCGCACGTTCAAATCGTGTCGCCCCGAAGTTTCCTCCCCTCTCCTAGCTTGTCATCCTGAGCCTGTCGAAGGATCGTCGAAGGATTTCTTGTTCTCAAACTTTGACCCAGCCGCAAGGCGCGTGCTTCGAGTAGCCGAGCAAGAGTGCCGGAATCACAGTCACTACTACGTCGGCGCCGAACACCTGCTGGTCGCCTTGCTCGAGGAGCGCGATCCGGCGACGCTGGCGGCGCTCGATGCCGACGGAATCGACGTACCCGAAGTGCATGCGCAAGTCCGGCGAGCGCTCGGCACCGGCGAGGACCGTCTGTGGGAGGGCATCCTTATTACCCCGCGAGTCCGGCGGATCATCGCGCTCGCCCAGGCGCGCGCCGGGGATCGCGAGATCGGTCCCAGCGATCTCTTTGAGGCCCTGCGCATGGAAGGGGGCAGCTCCGCTGCGGAGATTCTGCGCCGCGCCGCGACTCGAAACACCGCCTCCACCCGAGAGTAAAGAAGCCGGTGGAACACCTCCAACAGGCGATCGTATCGCTCATCGACACGTACGGCTATCTCGGCTTGTTCGTCGGCCTGGCTTTGGGCAACATGGCGGTTCCGATCGGCACCGAGGTCATTCTTCCGGTGGCCGGCGGGCTCACCGCGACTGGCCACCTAAGCAGCCTGTGGCTGACAATCGCAGTCGCCCTGGCCGGCGAGTTGGCGGGCAACACGGTGGGCTATGCAATCGGCCGCTTCGGCGGCGTGCCGGTCATCGAGCGTTACGGCAAGTACGTGCACTTCACGCACGATCGTCTGCTGGTCGTCCATCGATTTTTCGAACGCTGGGGCACCTTCGCGGTCTTCATCTGCCGGTTTTTGCCGGTGCTGCGCGGCGTCGTCTCGATACCGGCCGGCATCGCCGAGATGAACCTCGCGCACTTTTATTTATGGACGTTCCTGGGGTCGCTGATCTTTTGCAGCGGCTTGATTTTGATCGGCCACGCGCTGGGCGCGCATCTCGACACGGTGCTGCCGCTGCTGCATCGCGGCGCATACCTGCTGCTCGGCGTGGCCGTCGTCGCAGTAATCGCGGCGATCGTCATCCTCCGGCTTCGGAGGCGGGCGGCTCGCGCCGATTCCTAGGCGTGACGGCGGCGTGAGGCTGCAAGAGACGCTTTCGCAGATCCCCGACGCGCCGGGCGTCTACTTGATGGTCGGGGCCGCCGACGAGATTCTCTACATCGGTAAGGCCGTCTCGCTGCGCAATCGGGTACGCTCGTACTTCCAAGAGGGGGCAGCGCATCAGACGCGGATTGCGGCCATGGCGGCGCGCGTCCTCGACGTGCGCACGATCGTCGTAACCAACGAAGTCGAGGCGCTGATCCTCGAAGCGAATCTCATCAAGCGCTACCAGCCGCCCTTCAACGTGCGTCTGCGCGACGACAAGCGCTATCCGTACTTGAAGGTTACCAACGAGCCGTTTCCGCGGGTCGTCTTTACGCGTATGATCCGCAACGATGGGGCGCGCTACTTCGGCCCCTACACCAACGCGCACGGCCTGCGCGAGTTAATCGACCTCGTACGGCTCGTCTTTCCGCTGCGCACCTGCCGCGAACCGATCGATGGGCGGCGCAAGCGTCCGTGCCTGCAGTATCACATCAAGCGCTGCCTCGCGCCGTGCGTCGGCTATCAAACGGAAGATGACTACGATCGTACGATCGATGAGGTGGTCCTCTTTCTGGAGGGCAAGCAAGATTCGCTGCTGCATCGCCTGCAGCACGAGATGAGCGATGCCGCCGAGCAGATGCATTTCGAGGCGGCGGCGCGGCTGCGCGATCGCATCGTGCAAGTACGCCGCGTGACCGAGGCCCAAAAGGTCGTTTGGAAATCGCGGCTCGACATGGACCTCATCGCCGTCGCCCGCTCGCAAGGGCAAGCCTGCATGCAAGTCTTCCTCGTGCGCGGCGGCAAGCTGATCGGCCAAGAGCACTTTATCCTCGACGGCGTCTACGACCAGACCGACGCGCTGCTGACCGCCGAGTTCCTCAAGCAGTTCTACACGGCGCGCACCGCGAGCGCACTCGATGGTAAAGCGTATTCGCCGGCGCGCGTCGCGCGCGACGTGCAGGCTCCGGTTCCCGAGACGCGCCGCTCGGCCGGCGCCCAAGCGGCGGCGATTCCCAAGGAACTGCTCGTTACGGCACTCCCGGACGAGCGCGCGACGATCGAGTCCTGGCTCTCATCGGTCAAAGGGCAGCGCGTGCGCATCCTGCAGCCGCAGCGCGGAGCGCGCTGCGACTATCTGCGGCTCGTGCAAAAGAACGCCGAACAGAATCTCAAAGCGTTCTTGGCGCATCAGGAGGTGCAGGAGACCGCGCAGGCGCGCGCGCTCACCGATCTCGCGGACGCGCTCGAGCTGCCCGAGCCGCCGCATCGCATCGAGTGCTACGACGTCTCGAATATCCAAGGAACCAATCCCGTCGCATCGATGGTCGTCTTCGTCGAAGGCCGGCCGCGCAAGAGCGAGTACCGCCGCTTCAAGATTCAGTACGACCGCGGGCCCAACGATTTCGCGATGATGCAGGAAACGCTTCGCCGGCGGCTGCGCTATCTGCGCCGCGAAACCGACCGGACCGAAACCCCCCTGGAACGCGAGCTGGCGAAAAGAGAGAAGTTCAACAAAAAACCGGACCTCTTGCTGATCGACGGCGGCAAGGGCCAGCTCAGCGCGGTCGTCGAGGTGCTCGAAGAGCTCGACATGACCGGACTGCCGGTTGCGGGCCTGGCCAAAGAACACGAATGGTTGTACCTTCCGAACCAATCGGAGCCGATCGTCCTGCCGGCCAACTCGGCGGCGCTTCATCTCGTTGCCCGAATTCGCGACGAGGCGCACCGCTTCGCCGTCACCTACCATCGGCTGCGGCGCGCGAAGTCGATGACGCGTTCGGCGCTCGACGCGCTCGACGGCGTCGGGCCCGTCCGCAAAAAGCGCCTGCTCACCGCCTTCGGCTCCCCGGCCGGAATCCGCCGCGCGGCGCTCGACGAGATCGCCGCGGTTAAAGGGATGAGCCCTACCTTGGCCGCAAAGGTTAAGCAAGCACTCGAAGGAGGGTACAAACCTTGAACTGGCTCCTGAGATTCCTGATCAACGCGCTGGTCTTCTATTTAATCGCGAAGTTCGTTCCAGGCTTTTACCACAACACCACCATCTGGAACGCCGTCATCGCAGCGATCGTATTCGGCCTCGTGAACGCGCTGATCGGGCCGATTCTCAAGTTGATCTCGCTGCCGCTCACCCTGATTACGTTCGGGCTCTTCTCGTTCGTGATCAACTACCTGCTCTTCGTGATCACCGTCCGCTTCATCCATCTCTACGATCCGAGCAGCGGCATCAACCCCTGGCTTGCCGATCTCTACGGCGCGATCATCATGCTGATCGTTTCGACGCTGTTACACGCGGCCAGCAGCTCCGAAGCGAAGACCTAGGCGTCGCGAAACTCCAGGCTTGCCCGGCGTGTTATAATGCTTGTCCGACATGGGGCTGAAATAGGTTCGACAGGAAGGCCTTTAGTCGGCGTTAGCAGGCGGAGCTGCGAGCACTCCTAAAACGATCGCAACGGCAATAACTGCCAACAACG
>DATAQH010000338.1:0-4733 GCA_036264815.1 Candidatus Cybelea sp. | reverse complement strand
ATCGGGCAATCTAAAGGGTGATTGACGAGGAACAGCTCGAGCACGGTCGCGCGAGCCTCATCCACCTTCTCGCCTTGCGTCCGGACGACCATCCCGTCGGCGACGACCGTATTGCACGCGATCTGCAGCTTGGGCATTCCTTCGATCTCGACCAGGCAGATGCGGCAGAGTCCGGCCGGCCCAAGCTTTGTGTGATAGCAGTAGACCGGGATCTCTTGCTTAATCTGTTTTGCGGCCTCGACCAGGAGCGTTCCCTTCGGAACCGTTACCGGCACGCCGTCGATCGTCAGGGTAACCATCTGCACGTTCGGCTCGACGAAAGTGCTCATGCCGGCTGCCCTGCCATCGCCGGAATCCGCGACTTGAACTGATCCGGAAAGCGCGTCATGACCGATTTGAGAAATGGTTCGATCGAATCCCCGAGCGGGCAGAGATTCAAGCCGGTTATCGAACGCGAGACGCGCAGCAGCATGTCGTAGTCGCCGGGAACGCCTTGGCCGTGGACCAGACGGTACAGGACGCGTTCCATCCAGCTTCCGCCTTCGCGACACGGCGTGCACTGGCCGCACGATTCGTGGTTGAAGAATCGGACGAGGTTGTGCGCCGCCTTCACGAAGTCGGTGGTATCGTCGAAAATGACTACCGCACCGGAGCCCAGCATCGAACCGGCTTTCGCCAAACTCTCGTAATCGTACGTCCAGTCGAGGTGCTCCTCGAAGACGCAGGCCGACGACCCGCCGCCGGGCTGAATTGCCGCTAGGGCTCGGCCGGGACGCAGGCCGCCGGCGATCTCGATGATTTCGCGCAGCGTCGTACCGAGTGCGATCTCGTAGTTGCCGGGGCGCGTAACGTGCCCCGAGACCGAAACGATTTTATATCCTTTGCTTCGCTCGGTCCCAACGGCGGCAAACCACTGCGCGCCGCGCTCGAGAATCGGAACGAGATACGCCAGCGTTTCGACGTTATTGACGACCGTCGGTGCGCCGTACAGACCTTCGACCGCGGGAAACGGCGGCTTCAGACGCGGCTCGCCGCGCTTACCTTCGAGCGAGTTGAGCAGCGCCGTCTCTTCGCCGCAAATATAAGCGCCCGCGCCGCGATGAACGGTTAGCTCCAGGTCGAAGCCGCTGCCGAAGATGTTCTTGCCGACGTAACCCGCACGCTCGGCCTCGTCGAGCGCCGCACAAAAGATCTCGTAGCCGCGCTTGAACTCGCCGCGAATATAAATGAAAGCGTGATGCGAGGCGATCGCATAGGCGCCGATCAGCATACCTTCGATCACCTGGTGCGGGGTCTCTTCGAGCAGCATGTGATCTTTGAACGTGCCCGGTTCGGCTTCGTCGCAGTTGCAGACGAGATAGCGCAGCGCCTTATCCTTAGGCAGAAACGACCACTTTCTCCCGGTCGGGAAACCCGCACCGCCGCGGCCCCGCAAGCCCGACTTTTCGGCAAGATCGAGGACGTCGGACGGCTGGAGCTGCGTAACGGCGCGCTCCCACTGCTTGTATCCGCCGCGCTGCCGATAGACGTCGATGCTGCGCAAATCCGCTTCGCCGATCCCGGCGGTAAGGACCTTAGTGACCGGCACGACCGCTCCGCTCCTGGCTCGTTTCGACGACGGCGCGCGAATCCACGATCGCGCGTTCGGTCGTTTTCGTAAAAAATTCGACGTTGCGGTTGATAATATGATCGAGCATGATGATGCCGCTCTGATCGCCGACGCCGCCCGCATTGTTCGGCCGCTCGACGCCAACCGCGCCGGGCGACTTCTTACCACGCGAAATCTGGTCGTCCTGAGAAATCTCCCACGTCGAGCCCGGCGCATCGGTTCGCGCCATCGGCGCAACCGCATACGTACCGGCTCGCATCGCCTCGAGCATCTCGTCGATTCGCTGCGGCGTCAGGTCGTAGACGAACTCGAGATTCACCTGCATGCAGCTCGCCCGGTCGCACGCCGCCAGACACTCGACCTCTTCATAGGAGAAGACTCCGTCCGGCGTCGTCTGCAGATGCCCGATCCCGAGTCTCTCGCGAAAATAGGCCATCATGTTCTCGGCATCGCCGATCGAGCAGGCCAGACCGCGGCAAATCTGCAGCATGTACCGCCCAACCGGACGCCGGTAGAACAGCGTGTAAAAGGAGACGGTTCCTTCGACCTCCGCCAGCGTAACGTCCAGCATCTCGGCCGTCGCGCGCATCGCCTCGGCGCTCACGTATCCCTCGTACTGTTGGAAGAGATGCGCGATCGGCAGCAGCGCCGAGCGCTTACGCTCGTACCGCGCGATTATATCGTTGCACTCGGGAAGCAGTCGCTCTTGCAACGCCGCAAAGTCTTTCTCTCGCTCGGTCATCTTCTGCCGGCCTCGGCGAGCGACGTGACGCCTCGAAGCCGCTCGTCGCTCCGCATCCTGCTCCGCTCCTGCTGCTCGGCCTCCTCGCTCCGCCATCCGTGGCTGCGCTCGTCGGTCCGAGCCTTCTCGGCATCACGTCGCTCGCCGAGACCTAACGTAGAGACCCGCGGGGAACTTTGGGGCGTTACTCTCGCTCGGAATAAAAATTGTAAATTAATTTTTAAGTTGATCGATGAGTCGGAAGCGAGGGTTCGTGATGGGGTGGTGAGGAGCGTGTGAAGGAGGCCCGGAGACAGGATGTCGAGAGGGCCGACGAACCGAGCAGCTTTTTCACAGGACGTGAAAAAGCGAGCGTCTCCGAACCGCCCCGTCGCGAGCCCGAGCGGCGAATTCATCGATCGACCTCCCCAAACACCGGGTCGAGCGAGCCGATCATGACGACGAGGTCGGCGATCAGGTTGCCGGGCGCGATTCCTTTGAGTGCCTGCAGGTTGTATAGGCTCGGCGGTCTCGTGCGTATGCGGTAGGGGCGATTCTCGCCGTTGCTGACGATATAGTAGCCGAGCTCTCCGCGGGGCGATTCGACGGCGTGATAAACGTCGCCGGGCGGAACCCGAAAGCCCTCGCTGATCAGCTTGAAGTGATGAATCAGCGCCTCCATGGAAAGCGCGATCGTCTCTTTCGGCGGCAGCGCAACCTTGGGATCGTCGATCATCACGGGTCCCGGAGTTTCCAGGCGCTTGCGAGCCTGCTCGATAATGCGGATCGACTGATCCATTTCGTCGAGGCGCACCAGGAAGCGCGCATAGGCATCGCCTTCGCTGCGCGTGGGGATGTCGAAGTCGTAAGCGTCGTAGCCAGTATAAGGAAACGCCTTCCTGACGTCGTAGGCGATCCCGCTGGCTCGAAGGCTCGGGCCCGTGACGTTCCACTGGAGCGCCTCCTCAGGCGTGAGCATGCCGACGTCGATCGTCCGGTCTTGGAAGATCGGATTGGCCTGCAGCAGACCGCGAAGCTCGCGCATCCGCCCAGGAAACTTTTCGATGAGAGCGTCGAGCCTCGCGAAATAACCGTCGGGCAGATCGCCGTTGAGGCCGCCGACGCGGATGTAGTTGGGGTGCATCCGTGCGCCGCCGGCGGCTTCCTGGAGATCCAGGATGTTCTCGCGCAAGTCGAAGCAGTAAAAGAATACCGATATTGCACCGAGGTCGATGCCGTGCGTCCCCAGCCAAACGCAGTGCGAAGCGATGCGCGTCAGCTCGCCCTGGAGCACGCGAACGACCTGGGCGCGCGGCGGGATGCGGTCGGTGAGCCCGAGCAGCTTTTCGACGGCAAGCGCGTAGCAGAGCGCGTTCGAGGACGGCGCGAGATAGTCCATCCGTTCGATGACCGTCTGCGCCTGCGTCCAAAAGAGGCCTTCGGCGCTCTTCTCAATCCCGGTATGAAGATAGCCGATCTCCGGATCGGCCTTGACGACGTTCTCGCTATCGATCTCGAGCACGATCTGGAGGACCCCGTGCGTCGACGGGTGCTGCGGGCCCATCGAGAGCACCATCGTATTGCCGCTTTGGCTCACGATGTCGGGAACGGGCATGACGGGCGTGCTCACGTAGCCTCCCCTTTCGCGTCTGCCGCGTTGCCCGCACGGGCTCGCTTCACTTGTTCTTGCAACGCTTCGAGCGTACGTCCTGAGGGCGGGGTGCCCGCTACGACGTTCGTCTTGTTTGCAAAAGCCGGACGTGGAGCGCGTTCGCGCGCCGGGCCTCGCATCGGATAATCCTTGCGCAGCGGGTGACCTTCCCAATCGATCGGCATTTGAATCCGGCGAAGATCCGGGTGTCCGTCAAAGACGATGCCGAAGAGATCGTAGACTTCCCGCTCGGCCCAATCGGCGGACTTCCAGAGCCCGGTGGCCGTCGGCAGAGCCTGCCCTTCGTCGATGCCGCAGAGAATGCGCACGCGTTTGGGCTTACCGACCTCGGCGACGCTCGCCGGTTTTGTCGCGAGCTGCAGAAGGTGGTAGACGACGTCGAAGCGCGGGCTTCGGCCGAGATAATCTACGGCACCGAGATCGAGCAGCATCGCGAAGCCTTCTGCTTTGAGCGCGGCTAGGCGCGCCGCCAGCTCGGCAGGCGCAAGACGCTCGATGACGGCATCGTCGATCGGCGGGCGCAGACTCGGCGGGTCGATCGCGGCGCCCGCGATCGGCGGGGTTTGAGTGCTAGGCATCTTTGGTTCTCTGAGTCTTAGTCGTTAGGCTCGCGCCAGAATGCCGCCACGGCCGCCCTCACGGATCTGCTGCTGAATCAGGTTGACGGCGTAGAGGAGCCCGTCGGGAGTCGGCGGGCAGCCCGGGACATAAACGTCTACCGGAATGATCGT
>DATAQH010000316.1:0-5269 GCA_036264815.1 Candidatus Cybelea sp. | reverse complement strand
GCGAAGCGTAGAACGATGCCGTCGCAAGCTTCGCGCGGTAGAAATCGGCCTCGGGGTCGCCGGCCGCGATCTTTGCCGCCGCGATTTGCGCGGCGCGCGCCATCTGCCACCCGCCCGCGACCGTTCCCCACAAGCGTAGATAGGGGACCGAGCACGCGAAGGCTTTATGCAAATCGCCCATCGCGTTCATTCCGATCCATTGCGAAGTTTCGTTGAGCACCTTCAGGCCCGTACCAAGCGACTCACCGATCCGCTTAACGCCCTTGTCGGAATTTCCCGCGCACTCTTTGGCGACCGTCTCCATCTGCTTGCCGACGGTTCGCGCCGTCGCGCCCATGTCGCGCAAGAGCTTGCGCCCGATAAGGTCGAGCGATTGGATGCCGGTCGTTCCCTCGTAGATGGTGATGATCCGGACGTCGCGGTACTGCTGGGCGATACCGGTCTCCTCGATATAGCCCATGCCGCCGAAGACCTGCAGCGCGACCGAGCAGAGGTCGACCGCGTTTTCGGTACACCACCCCTTCACGACCGGGATCATCAGCTCGACGAAGGCTTTGTGCTCTTTACGCACCTTTTCGTCGGGATGGCGCAGCGCGTAGTCGAGCGAGGCGGCGGTCACGTACGCGAGGCCGCGCATCGCTTCGATCGTCGCCTTCTGCAGCATCAGCATGCGCCGCACGTCGGGATGCCTGAAGATCACTTCCGGGGCGCGCGAGCCTGGCTTGAGGTCTCGCCCCTGCACGCGCTCGAGCGCGTAGGCGAGGGAACTCTGGTATGCCCGGTCCGCGAGCGCGATGCCCTGCACCCCAACGGAGAAGCGCGCGGCGTTCATCATGATGAACATGTACTCGAGGCCGCGATTCGGCTCGCCGACCAAATAACCGACGGCGCCTTTTCCTTTTTCGCCGTAGTTGAGCGTGCACGTCGGATTGCCGTTGATGCCGAGCTTGTGCTCGATGCTCGCGCAGGCGACGTCGTTCCGGCCGCCGAGTGTGCCGTCGTCGTTCACGAGGACCTTCGGCACGATGAAGAGCGAGATGCCTTTGGTCCCTTCTGGTGCGTCGGGCAGCCGCGCGAGGACGAGGTGTATGATGTTCTCGGCCATGTCGTGCTCGCCAAACGTGATGAAGATCTTCGTGCCCGAGAGCAGATAACGATCGCCCTCAGGCACCGCTCGGGCGCGTACCTGCGCGAGGTCGGAGCCGGCCTGCGGCTCCGTCAGGCACATCGTCCCCGTCCACTTGCCGGAGACGAGGTTGGGAATGTAACGCTTCTTCTGCTCCTCGGAGCCCACTAGCTCGATAGCCTCGATCGCGCCCTGATTGAGCAGCGGGCCATTGGCAAAGCCAATGTTTGCGGCATTCCACATCTCGAGCGTCGGCCCGAGCAGAATCTGCGGCAGGCCTTGGCCCCCGTACTCCGGGGGAACCGGCAGCCCGATCCAGCCCGCGTCGGCGAACTGGCGGTAGGCCTCCTTGAACCCGCTGGGCGTTTTGACGTCACCGTCCTTCCAAGTACAGCCCTCCGTATCGCCCGTCCGATTCAGCGGATCCAGCACCCCTGAGGCAAACGCGGCGGCTTCTTCGAGCACAGAATCGAGGACGTCGAGGCTTTCCTCGCAGCCCGGCAGGGCGGCCACCCCCTCGATGCCGGCCAGCTCGCGGAGAGCGAACTGCATATCACGCAGGGGAGCTCGGTAGGTGCTCATCGTGGTCCCTTCTTTGGCCATATATTAAAAATAATACATACGGGAGGCGGCGAGTTGCGCCCTCTTTGGGCATCAACGGGGCATTAGAAATTGTGAAAAAGACTCCGCCTGCTTGCGACTAGCAGCAACAACTTTGGATATGCTAGGCGTACTACGTACAACATCATACCTCACCATCGTCTCCGAGGAGATCATAAAAACCGATGTTTCTTACGTCCATTTTGCTATCTGTGATAACCCTTAATCCGGCGATGGCGCCGCGTGCCCAAATGGCGGCCACCGAAGGCACCATTGCCGCGCGACCCATTTCACCCGACGCGACGTGTAAGCCGGGCGACATCTGCGCATCACAAACGGTGCACCAGAACGGGTGCTTCTACTCCAACTTCTGGAACAAGAACAACGGCGGGACGCCGCTCACGATCGACGTCACGCAAACGGGTGGCAGCGGAAGCAACACGTACATCTACTGGGTCAACAGCACGAACAAAACTATCTCCATCACGGGCCAGGCGATGGCCAAATTCGTCTGCCCGTAGAATAACCATGTCATCCTGAGCTTGTCGAAGGGCACGCGTGCCGGCCAGCTCAGGGTGACGCTGCTTCGGTCGAGCCCTACTTAGAAGACTTCACCTCGAGTTTCGTGCTCGCGCTTCGCCCGAATTGCTCGGGCGCATTCTGTAAATAGGCGCGTGCGCCGGGCCATGCGAAGATTCCTGGCGTTACGGAACGTACCAAATAGTGCACGTCGTAGACACCGGGGTCGAGGTGCTGCGCATAAGCGACGACACGGTCGCTATAGATCTGCGTCGCATCCATTTGCCAGCTATCGCTCTGCGGAACGACCGCTTGAAGCGTCGTGCGGAACGACGTGTCGACGGCTTCGAAGCCCGCCGGCAGCGGATCGTCGATGACGAGCCGATCGATTGGATGATCGACGATCGTCCGCACTCCGATATCGAAGACGCGGCCCGCCGCGACGTCGAGCGGCTGCGCGGGTGCCGCGAGATCGATCGTCGCCAGCGGTGCGGCGGTAGAAGAGGCGCCGGCGCCAGTCGGATCGTTGATCGTGCGGATCACGCGGAAGGCCGCCAGCTCCCCGGGCGCGTCGGGGGCGACCGGATACGTGTAGAGCAGGGTGTAGTGAACGCGTCCGTTCAGCGACGAGGTCACCACGATCGCCGACGCCGCCTTCAGCGACGACGCGTCCACGGTAAAGCTTTGCGAGGAAGCCGTCGTGCCGAACTGCGCGTGCGCGATCTGATGGCCGTTGACCGTCGCGGTCGCCGTCCCAGGCGAAAGCTTCTCAGTCGACGCGTACGCCGATAGCGCCGTTAGCGCCGACGCCGTATCGTCGGCCGTCGGCCAGCCGCAGCGGCATTGCTGCGCGACCAATGCGCGCACCGCCCCATCGGTCTGTTCGGCCGGCGCGCGCCGCTCGATCAGCAGCTGCAGCATCTGAGACTGTGCGTCCACGAGCGAGCCGAGCCAGCTCCAGCGATTCGAGAGATTCGCCGTGACGTAGCGCCCCGTGACGTAGAGCGTCTGCGTCAAGCGATCGGCCATCGCCGCGCCCCTGCTCTGCCAACCCGGCGCGCGCAACAAGTAGCGCGCGACGCGAATCTGCGTGGCGCTGTCGAAACCGTCCGACTGCGCGACGATGTCGGAAAGGAAGTCGGTTCGCGGTTTGCCGTTCTGCGCGAGCGCCCATAGCGCCTCGAAGCGCAGTTGCGCCTTGCAGCGCGCGTCGTTGCACCACTTGAAACGCCCGGGATTGGCGAGCGCCTGCGACATGAAGTTCGACGCTTGAGCGATCGCGCCGCCGTCGACCTTTACACCGTGCGCTCGGGCGAAGAGCAGCGCGTCGAGCGCGGCGGAGGTGATGAAGGGATCGCTCTCCTTTGCCCCCGCAACCTCGCCGAATCCGCCGTCGCCCCGCTGGTACGAGAGGAGGGCACGAAGGTTCTCCGTCGCCGCCTGCGCGGGGTCGAAGCTCAGCTTGAGCGCGTATGGTCCGCGCAGCGGTACGAGCGCGCCGGCGACCACGAGACGCGAGGCCGATTCGTCGGCCAGCGGCAGCGCGTCGCCCTCGAGCTCGCGCGCCGAGGGGACGACGAACTGCGGTACGATCGAATTCGCCAGCGTCAGCTCGATCGAGCCGCCGGCGCGCAGGTCGACCGGAATCGACGTGCTTGCGGTGCTGACGCCGCTCTCGATCACCGAATCGGTAACCGCGCGTTGGCTTGCGGTAAACGGAACTTTGAACGCGTCGCTGTGACTGCCGAGGGTGCCCGCGGCCTGCACCAAGGTCGGCACCGGCGTCCCGACGACGACGGGAAAGCGGAACGCCTGCATCCCCGTCTGCGCGGTCTCCGACGCTTTCTGCGTGTGCGGATCGCCCTGAGCGAACGCGAGCGCGCCGCTCAGCTGCAGCACCAAGTCGAGCGCGCCCCCGGCCCCGGTTTGGTTCGCGACCGAGACGCCGAGATCGAAACGGTCGCCCGGACGCGCAAACTGCGGCAGCAGGGGATTCGCGATCAGCGGCTGGGTCGAGATAAACGTCGTGTCGCCGGTTGCGAAGTGCGAGGCGTCCCCGTCGAGCGCGACCGCCATGACCCGCCAGGTCGTGAGGTCGTCGGGCATGGTGAAGTTCGCCCGGGCGTGGCCGCTCGCGTCGGCGGTGAGGACGCCGTAGTACGGCATCGGCTGGAAGTTCGCACGTACGCGCGTACCCGCCGCACCGGCAAGGAAGCCGCCGCCATAACCGAAGCCCTTCTCGACCGCCGGCGTCTGCGTCTTGACCATCACGTTCTCGCGATTATCGGAGAAGATCGTCGAGATCGGCTGCTGCGCGAAGACCGTCTGCACGAGATCGGGCAGGCGGTACCCCGAGAGTTGCAGGATCGCGTCGTTGACGACCATCGCGACGATCTCGCCGTGCGCCGGCGAGCCGTTTGAATTCTTTAGCGTGAAGTCGACGCTCTGCGCGCTCGCCGGCGGCACCGTCGCGTTTCGCGGAGCGATCGCAAGCTTTAGGTATCGCCCCGACAGGTCGACGTTGAAGCCGGTCATTCCGGTCAGCGAGAGCGTCGGCTGCTTCGGCGCGGATCCGATCGGACCGCCGCGCCGCACGACCACCGCCTGCAGCGCCGCGTTGGGCATCATCTCCTGCGTCACCTTGAATGGGAAACGCACCGTTCCGCTGACGTCGTGCAGGGTCGTTCGGTAGATCGCGTCGTTGCGCACGACCGCGACGTAGACGTCTGCGCGATCGTAGGGTGAGGCGATCAGGGCGTTGGCCGTATCGCCGATCGCGTACTGCTTCTTATCGAGCTTGATCGCCACGGCATTAGCATCTTGCAAGCCCCAATCGGCCTCGCCCGCGCCGAAGGCAAAGACCTGGATCTGCGTCGCGCTCGCCGCGCGCTGTTTATCGTCGCGTGCCTGTGCGAAGGTCGCGTTGACGCGGTACGGCCCGACGTCGCTGGGCGTGAGCTGCGCGGTGACCGCCTTGTCGGCAGAGGTGACGTCGGCGGTCGAAACGGTCGTGTATTTGATCGA
>DATAQH010000294.1:0-3461 GCA_036264815.1 Candidatus Cybelea sp. | reverse complement strand
CTCGAGCTCCTCCAGGGTGCGCGGCCAGTCGGACTTCAGCAGCCGTGACAACGCTCGGTCCGCCAAAAGGCGGCCGCCGGTTTGGCACTGCGGGCAATAGTTGGTTTCGTTATCCGCATAGCGAATGCGCTGGACGTTTTCGCCGCAGACCGGGCAGGGCTTGCCGTACCGTCCGTGGACGGCCATGTCCTCGCGAAACGCGCTGACGCGTTCGGGAAAGTCGGTAGCTGCCCTTGCGCCGAGGCGGCCGATCCAGAGCTCGAGCGTCTCTCGGGTTGCGTCATACAGACGCTTCCACTGCGCATCATCGAGCTTTTGCGTGAGCAGCACTGGCGAAAGCTTCGCGGCGTGAAGGATCTCGTCGGAATAGGCATTGCCGATCCCGTCGAGCACGCGGGGATCGGTCAAGACGCGCTTCAGCGTGTGGTTCTCCGCTTCGAGCGCCGCGCGGAAGGAGGCGAGATCGCTCTGCAGAGGATCGATTCCACCGGCATCGAGCGAAAGCGCGTCTTTCCAGCTCGAGAAGGCGTGAAGCGATGCGCGCCGTTTGCTCCCGGCCTCGGTGAGAACGAGCGTGCCGTTGGGGAAATCGAGTGCCGCGAGGGTTGCGCGGGTCGTGGCGACGGCGCCGGCTGCCTTCCAGTGAAGCCGTCCGGCGATCATCAAATGAGTGACCAGCCAAAAATCGCCTTCCAAACCGATCGCAATGCGTTTGCCGATGCGGCGGATCGCAATGACGACGCGCCCTTCGAGGCGGGAGAGCGGCGGGTCGAGCGTGCGCAGTACGAACGGTTTTCGGATCGAGATGCGCTCGAGCGGCTGCCCGATAATCCGCGCCTCCAGCGCGATAACGTACGCGGCAACGTCGGGAAGTTCGGGCATGCTGGCTCGTTTCGGTGCCTTGAGGCGCTTTCCGTCAGCGCCTCCAGAGGTGATAAGATGGACGCATGACTGCGCAACCGAACGAGATACGCATGGCGCACCTCGAAGGTGCCTACGAGCAACTCGACAAGCGGCTTGGTGAGCTCAACTCGACGCTGAATTCCCGCTTTGCCCAGATCGACGGCCGGTTCTCGCAGATCGACGGCCGGTTCTCGCAGATCGACGGCCGCATCGACGACCTAGGGAAAAAGGTCGACGGCTTGCAGTGGCGGATGACGTCGCTGATCGTCGTCACCTGGGTGACCACGATTCTCGCCGTTCTGCTTAAGCATTAGGCGCGCCACCCGGCAGGGCCCGGCGAAAGCCCGGCGGTAAACAGGGCGTTATGCAGCTTGGAATGATCGGTCTCGGACGAATGGGCGCGAACATGGTGCGCCGCTTGATGCGTGCCGGCCACACCTGCGTGGGGTACGATCCAAACGCCGATGCGGTGAAGGCATTGGTTGCCGACGGCGCTGTAGGTGCCTCGTCACCCGACGATTTCGTGAAGAAACTCCAGAAGCCGCGCAGTGCGTGGATGATGGTGCCCGCTTCGGTCGTCGACTCGAACATCGCCGAACTCTCCCCGCTCTTGGAGCGAGGCGACGCGCTGATCGACGGCGGCAACTCCTACTACATCGACGATATCCGCCGCGCGGCGACGTTGCGCGAGGCCGGCATCGACTACCTCGATGTCGGCACGAGCGGCGGCGTTTTCGGACTCGAACGCGGCTACTGCATGATGATCGGCGGCGTCGACGAGGCGGTCAAACGGCTCGATCCAATCTTTGCGGCGCTGGCGCCGGGACGCGGCGAGATTCCGCGGACGCCGGGTCGCGATAAGCTCGGCGGTACCGCGGAACAGGGATACCTTCACTGCGGACCCAGCGGCGCCGGGCACTTTGTCAAGATGGTGCACAACGGGATCGAGTACGGGATCATGGCGGCCTATGCCGAGGGCCTGAACATCCTTCGCAGCGCAAACATCGGGAAGCAGAAGCAGGTCGCTAGCGCGGAGGTTACGCCGCTGCGCGATCCGCAAGACTATATGTACGATCTCAATCTGCCCGATATCGCCGAGGTCTGGCGGCGCGGCAGCGTAGTCGCTTCGTGGCTGCTCGACCTCACCGCGGCCGCGCTGACGGAGGATCCGCAGCTTGCGAAGTTCGAGGGAAGGGTCTCCGACTCGGGCGAGGGGCGCTGGACCGTCAAGGCGGCGATCGACGAAGGCGTGCCGGCCTCGGTGCTGACCGACGCGCTCTTCGAGCGCTTCACCTCACGCGGGAATGCCGAGTTTGCAAATCGGGTGCTCTCGGCGATGCGCTATGAGTTCGGCGGGCACCTCGAGCTAAAATAGCCGCTCGAAGTGGTTGTTCGCGATGACGTCGTTCCACGCGTCGCGCGAGATCTGGACGGCGCCCGAGTACGGCAGACTTAGCTCGATAACCAGGCCGAAAAAGAGCCCGATCGATCCGGCTAAGAGCGCGGTCATCAACATCTGTTTGAGGAAGCCCTCGACGCCGAAGAAGAAGGCGAAGGCGATCACCATCACCGCGCCGAGCGTCAAAGCCTCGAGCATACCTGGGGGCAGCCGATCCTGCGACTGAATCAAACGCTGACGGCGCGTGTCGCCGACGACGCGCAGACTCTGCAGCACTTCGGTGCGGATCGTATTGTTTTCGAGAATGCGGCCGATACCGATGCGGTCCGGCGGCGGTGGCATAATCGCCGTTAGGCGGACGGCTTTCAAAAGAAGCTTGACCGAGGTCTGGTTCTCACCGCTTTGCGACGTCGCCAGCTCGACGTCACGAACCTGGATCGCATACCGGGCGATCAAGCGCTGCAGTTCTGTGTGCTGCGGCTGAACGAGCAGGCCGGCGAAGTTGTAGGCGTCGGAGACGTAGCCGGCCTCGGTATTGCTCGTTTCCTGTGCCGTGGAGAAATCGCTCCAGACCGCGCCGACCAGGAATCCGATGACGACCGAATAGAGCACCCCGACGACCGCGACGATGAACCCCGCGACCTCATGACCCTCGATCAGACTCTTCTGCGAGACGAAGCGCCGGAAGATCGCGTGAGCGCTGACGCCCGCGACCGCAAAGAGTAAGACGAAAAGCGGCAACGCGACGAGTATCGGAATGCGCGAGAGCGCGGCCAGAGCCGGTAGTGGCACGAGCGTCGCTCAGCGAAGCGCGAAGACGCCGACCACGCCGCTGCCCAAAATAAACCAAATGGGATTGACCTTCGTTCGATTGAGCGCGACGAAGGTCAGCAGCGCCAAGGCGACCGGAATCCAACCGGTGATGGCGCTTTTTCCAAAGGTGATCAGGCCGCCGATTGCGAGGCCGATCGCAACGGTTCCCAAGCCCTTCTGAATCGAATCGCGCCAGGGCCAGCCGGCAATCTTGCGCCAAAGGCGGCCGACGCCGAACGTGAGGATTCCGGTCGGAATGAAGAAGGCCAGCGCGCAGACGAGCGCGCCGAACGGTCCGGCGACGATCTGACCGATCTCGGCGACCATCATCATGTTCGGTCCCGGC
>DATAQH010000240.1:0-6029 GCA_036264815.1 Candidatus Cybelea sp. | reverse complement strand
GCTCTGATCCTTCGAATCGCACGCTGCACGACGCCCTCGGGATCGTAGCCGCTCGACGCGACCGCATCCTTGTGTGCTGGAATGCCGAAGAGCAGCAGGCTCTTGATGCCTAAATTGAAGAGTTCGCGGGCCTCGGCGACGGTATCGTCGACGCTCAGGCGCGATATCCCCGGCATCGCGGCAATTGGGCCCGCCTCTTCGGGGCGTTCTACGATGAAGACCGGCTGCACGAGCTGATCGACGCTGAGCCGGTTTTCGCGAACCAACGCTCGCATGACCGCGTTGCGGCGGAGTCGCCGCGGACGAACCACGATCACGGCCCTGCTCCGGCAGCGGACGTCGCGCGATTCGATAGCGCTGCTGCGAGTGCCGTGCCCAATGCGTGCGCCTCTTCCATCTTCGTCACGCGACCCTGTACGCTCGCACGTACGAGATTTCCCGGCTCGGCCTCGGCGGCTCCGACGGCGACCATATCGTGCCCGGCGAGCCGCGCGTGGATGCCGATCGGCGCGCTGCAGCCGGCGTGCATCGCGGCGAGCGCGCGCCGCTCGCATTGGACGCACAACTCGGTCGGCGGATCGTTGACGGCGGTGCGCAGTATTGCGGCGATTTCCTCGTCCCCGGCTCGCGTCTCGACCGCGAGCGCGCCCTGGCCCGCCGCCGGTACCATCTGCTCGAGCTCAAACGGTACGACGTGTGCCGCCCGCTGCCCTAGGCGGTTCAGCCCCGCCATTGCGAGCACGATCGCGTCGTACTCGCCGTCGCGCAGCTTGCGCAGCCGCGTATCGACGTTGCCCCGCAGCGTCTCGTACCGAAGGTCGGGGCGAAGCCCGAGCAGCTGCGCGCGGCGCCGCGGACTCGATGTCCCGACGACGGACCCGGGAGGCAGTTCCGCGAGGCCGGCATACCGTTCGCTGCAGAACGCGTCGCGCGGATCCTCGCGTACCGAAACGGCGGCGATCCGCAGATCGGCGGAGAGCGTACTTGGAAGATCTTTGCAGGAGTGAACCGCGTAGTCTGCGCGCCCGTCGCGCAGCGCGTTCTCGACCTCGGTCACGAAGACGTTGACGCTGCCGATCCGGTCGATCGAACGAAGCTGGTCGCGATCGCCGCTGGTCGTAATGCCCAACAGCGTCGTGGCGATGCCGCGTTCTGCCAAACGCGCGGCAACACCGCGGCTCTGAACGATCGCCAGGCGGCTGCGGCGTGAGGCGCAAATCGCGGTTCTTTCCGGAATGCGCGCGAGGTCGTCGACCGGCTGCTGCGCGAGTTCGCGGAGGATCTGCGCGCCTTCGTCCCGCGGGAAGACTTCCTTGACCGCGCCGCGCATTCGGCGCAGCGTCTCGAGGGCGACGCCGTACTCGGGACCAAAATGAGCGGAAAGCTCGCGAACGATCCGTTTGGAAAACGCCGGCGAGGCACCGGCGGAATCGGCGCTGATCGTCAACTCTCCCACGCGCAGGGTCGCCGGCATCGTGAAGTCGCCGCGTTCGGGCATCGAAGCATCGCACGCGAGAACGTTCGCAGCGCGCGCGTCTTGGACGACCCGTGCGTTCACGGCCGTGTCGTTGGTCGCGGCGACGACGAGTGACGCGCCGCGCAGATCGTTTGAATCGTAGGAACGCTCGGCAAACGTTCCGCCGAGCTCGCGCAGAAGATCGCGCAGGCGATCGCCGATGCACTCCGCAACGACCGCGATCGGGAAGCCCGCCGCTGCGAGCGATTCCGCTTTACGCGCGGCGACGTTTCCTCCACCGACGATGAGCGCTCGGCGGCCGTTGGACCGCAGGGAAATCGGTAACATATGGGCGCACGAAGGCTTCAGCGCCCGGCAGCCAAAAACCGCCTTTGGTCATGAGAGCAAGCGCCGGCGGAGCCGTTCGCGCGGCCATCGCGGGTGCGGTGGTTGCGGCATTGACGACCCTGCCGGGTTTAGGCGTGGGCACGCTCTGGGACAACAGCGAGACGGCGTACGGTGAAGTCGCGAAAGAAATTCTGCTGACGCACGATTGGGTGGTCATGCACCTCAACAACGTGCCGTACTTCGTGCAGCCGCCGCTCTATTTTTGGCTCGGCGCCATTTTCTCGCTTTTCGCCGGCCCGACGCCCTTCGCGCTGCGCCTACCCTCGGCGCTCGCCACGATCGCCCTGTGTGCCTTCACCGGTTATGCCGTCGCGCGGCAGGCGGGCACACGCGTCGGCATCTACGCGGCGGTGATACTCGCAACGAGCTTGATGCAGGCCGTGATCGGACGGCTGGCGATCATGGACGCCCTGCTCGATCTGACGGTTGCAATGACGATCTTCTGGTGGTTTCGTGCGCTCGAGACCGGGCGAGATCGCTACGCGATCTTCGGCTGGATTGCGGCGGGCTTTGGCTTCCTTGCCAAAGGCCCGGTGGCGCCCGTCGTTGCGCTGCTGGTCATCGTGCCGTTCTTTCTCTGGAACCGCCGGATCGAGCCGACGCACCCGTTCTCGGCGCGAGCCTGGATCGGCGGACTGGCCGCGTTCGTCGCCGTCGCCGCGCCTTGGCCGATCGTGCTGGTCGCGCACTATCACCTCGCACCGCTGCAAAAGCTGATCGGAGAGTACACGATCGGCCGCTACACCGGCGTCGTAGAGAATCAGTCGGGCCCGATTTGGTACTACGTGCCGGTCATCATCCTCGGATTCTTTCCGTGGATCGCGTTTCTGCCGATGGCCGTCGCGTACGGGGTACGCGGTTTGCGGGCCGGCGTGCTCGAGAATCCCGCGACCGCGCGTCTCGTTCGCCTCGCGTTCGCCTGGGGCGTGATGCCGCTGCTCTTTTTCAGCTTCGCGAGCACGAAGCTGCCGAACTATATCGCGCTCGAGTTCCCGGCGCTCGCCGTGCTGACGGCGCTGTATTTCGAAGCGGTCGTGCGGCGGGGCGGCACGCGTTCGGCGGTTTTTTCGGCGGCGACCGTGCCAATTACGATCGGCGCCCTCGCTTTTGCAATCTGGCTCTTCATGCGCAACAATCGGTTGACGTCCGAAATCGCGATCGCCGTTCCGCCGCTGCTTGCGATGGCGGTTGCGATCTTTGCCGGATCGCTGCTTACGGCGTTTTTAGTCGCACGACGCGGAACGGTTAATGCCGCACCGTATGCGCTCGCCCTGGCGGCGATCGTCGCTACCGACGTGCTCGCAATGACGGTGCTTCCGCACGCCGAGGCGTTCAAGCCCGTGCCGCGGCTGGCCGGCGTAATCCAAGCGCAGCGCCGGCCCGGGGACGTCGTTGCGATCCAGGGAGTCTCGGGCGGAAACGCGTTGCTCTTTTACACCCGTCCGGTCGTCGTCGCGCTCGCGCCGCCCTCCGACGGCGATCCGCAGAGCGACGGCATCGCGCCGCGCAGCGTGATCTGCACGGCGAAGCGTGCCTGGGTGATCGTGCCGGCGGCAAACGGCGCGCAGGAGCCGACGTACGGGCGGATTCGGCGGTTGGTCACGCTCGACCGCAAAGCCGCCCTCCTACTTTACGAAGGGCCGCCGTGCCGTAGCTAAGAGCCGCTACGGTTTGTAGCCGCTGACCTGCGCCTGCGTTACCGCCGAGGCTTTGTTGTTTCCGAGGCTGCCGCGAATGTAGGTGATGACGTCGGCGATGTCCGTATTCGAGAGCTGACCTTTCCACGCCGGCATCTGCCCGTTGTACGTCATGCCGGCGACGGAGATCTGTCCGTGCAGGCCGTTGAGCACGATCCCGACCACGGTCTTCGCATCGCCGGTTACCACGGGATTGTTGGCGAGCGGCGGAAACGCGCCGGGCGAACCTTGCCCTTGCGCGCCGTGGCAGCTCGCGCAGTTCGCAGAGAAAACCTTCGAACCGTTGGCATTGGTGGCGCCGCCGGCGGAGCCGCTCGGGCCCGAGTTCGCCGCCGTTGCCGCGCCGGGAGAGCTCGAGAGCGTTGCTGCTGCCGCCTCGCTCAGCACGACCGATTCGGGTGGTGACGCCGGAGCCGCCGCCTGTTTGGCCATCGTCGTTACTTGTCCAAAGATGGAGAGTCCGATTATTCCGAAGACGATGATCGCCGTCGACCATAACAGGCCTGCGCGCCCCGCGAAGCTTCGCGTCCGGCTGCGATCGAGCCACGGCAGCAGCAGAACCACGACGAGGAATAATGTCGGTATGATAATCGTCGCGATCAACTCGGTGCCGATCGACAGCGGCCCGAGATGAATCTCGGGCGGCACGACCGCCAACAACCCGAAGAGCGAGAGAAAATACCAGGCCGGATACGGTACGAAAAACTTCGTCGGATCGGCCTTCGCGTCGAGATACGGCGGGAACGCAAATGCGAGAAAGCAGATGATGATGAAGACGATGAACGAGAACGCGCCGTCCATGAAGAACTGATCGGGCCAGAACCGCCCGGGCCGCAGCGTGCGGCGGTCCTCGACGACGGGGCCCGCAGACCCGTTATGGCGGAAGATCGCCAGGTGCGCGCCGACGAGCAGAACGAGCACGGCCGGCATCAGCCACACGTGAAGCCCGAAGAAGCGGTTGATCGTCTCCGTGCCCATGCCGCCGCCGCCCTGCGCGATGTGCTGAATCAGCGGGCCGGCAATCGGAGCGAGGCCGGTTATATTGAGCGACACCTGCGACGCGAAATACGCGTCCATGTCCCACGGCAGCAGGTAGCCGGTGAGGCCGAGCACCAGCGTCACCAGCAGCAGCAGGACGCCGACGACCCACTGCAGTTCGCGCGGCGACTTATACGCGCCGAAAATTAAGACTTGCAGCAGGTGCAGGAAGACCAGAGCGATCATCGCCGACGCGCCCCAGTAGTGCACCGATAAAAGGAAGTGCGTGTACGGGTTCAGGTACATCGCGCGCGTCGATTCCCACGCCGTCGCCGCCGACGGTGCGTAGAAAAACGTCAGGAATATCCCGGTGACGATCTGCACGATCATCGCGAAGAGCGTCGCGCTTCCGAAAACGTACCAATAGCTGGCGCCCCCCGGGACGTCCTCGGTGAGGAACTCCTTGGCCATCGAGACGAACCCGGTGCGCTTTTCGATCCAGTTGAGCATCAGCGATTTCCTATGCTTGGTAGGAGACGACGATGCGCTGCGGGGTGTTGGACTGATACACGATCCACGTTACCTCGGCCGCGCCGTTTTGGGAGCGCAGTGGGAGCGGGTCGAGACCGCGAGGCGCCGGCCCGGCGATGTGCGTGCCATCGAACGTGTATTGCGACCCGTGACACGGGCACATGAAGCGGTTCTGCGCCTCGCTCCAGTTGTAGTAGCAGCCCAGGTGCGGACAGATGGGGCTGAAGACCACGAAGCCCATACTGACCGGAGCATAGGTCAGGTCGCCGTCCGGACCCGGAACGTCGAAGATGTCGGGCCGCGCGGCCCGGAACTTGTCGAGGTCGATTTTGATGCCCCACGCGTACTCATCGGCTGCCTGCTCCGGTAAATAGCCGTCCTTATACTTCATCGTAAACGTCAACTTGACGGGCTGTGCGGTCGCCTTCTGCAGCGCGTCCAGCTCTTGCGCGCTCAGCGGCGACCAGGTGCCGGCGGCAGCATTCTTGGGCGGGAGCAGCGACCCGACGATGGGGACGGCGAGCACGAGTCCGACGATCCCGCCGATTGTCAGCGTAGCATTGGCCATGAACGTCCGCCGGCTAACTTCCTCGGGCGTTTGCGCCGGCGGCTCGTGCGCGCCCAGCGGCGTCAGGCCGGCGTCGTGCGGAGCGCCGGCGTTCGAGTCAGACACAATCGTTCTCTCCAGGAGCAGGTACGGGTCGCAGGCTCATTTGGGCTTAGTGTAAGCCTGACCTCTTGGCCTGCGCCAGGACGAAACTCGGACTCTGCCCGGCGCCGGGACGAATCCGGGGCGCTCGTCGCTCTTGCGGGCGGCGGCCTCACACCTTGTAGCTGTGTAAACCCGAGATCCAGATGTTCACGCCGAGATAGCAGAAGATGATCGAAACGAAGCCCAGCACGCTCACCCAACTCGTCCGCAGGCCCCGCCACGCGTGCCGGGTATGCAGATGCATATA